>JBIPLL010000713.1:0-6814 GCA_044368425.1 Beijerinckiaceae bacterium | reverse complement strand
TGCCGCGAATGCGGCGCGACCTCACGACCCCGTCGCTTCCGCTCCGGGCTTTTTGTGGCGGCGGCGGGCCCAAGCGGCGGCGGCGATGCCGAGGCCGGCGAGGGCGAGGGCACCGGGTTCCGGCACGACAACGAGAGTCAGGCCGCCACTCTCGGTCGTGTTCGTGAAGTAGGCCGTGCGGCCGACGCCGATGGGGGCGGCTGCGCCCACGCCGAAGTTCGTGATGCTGTTGAACGTGGACGAGGTCAGGCCGATGAGCGAGTAGGTGCTGTCTGCGACCGAGCCCCACGAGATCGCCGAACCGTCGGGGTTGACGAGGCTCGCCACGCCGAACGAGTTGTTGAGCGACACGGCTCCTGACACGTCGAGATTGGAGTCGGCAGGGTTGAACACGAACAGGCCGCCGGACGCGATCGTGAGGCCACCTGCGAGCGATCCGGTGCCGCCGATCCGGGCACCGCTCGCCACCGTCGCCAAGCCCGTGCCAGAGTTCACGCCGTTGACGAGGAGCGTGCCGGCGCTGACTGTCGTAGCACCGGTGTAGCTGTTGGTTCCTGAGAAGGTCAGCGAGCCTGTGCCCACCTTGGTGAGGCCGCCTCCTGTGGTGCTCCCCGAGGCGATGACGATGTTGCCGCTCAGGGTCAGGTTGCCCGCACCGCCGATCTGGGAGTTGGTGCGGTTAAACTGCATCTGGATCGTGCCGCTATGGAGCGCGGCTATCGTCGCGTTGTCATTCACCAGCCTGCTGTCGTTTTGTTGAAAGTAAATGTTTCTGTTCCCGATGTCGAACCCGTTGAGGTCGAGCGTGCCCGATCCGATGAAGGTGGTCCCACTGACCGCGCCCAAGGCATTTCCGTTGCCCACGATCAACGTCGATCCTGCCCGCACGCTGTTGCCGCCGGCGTAGGAATTGCTCCCGGTCAGCCGCAGGACGCCATTATCCAGCGACGCCATGGTGTTGCTGCCGCTGATGACGCCGCTGATCTCGACTTCGGCACCGGTTCCTCCGGCCCACAGACTTCCGTTCCCAGCCGTATTCAGGTCAACGTTGCCGCTCCAGACAGACTTGGTGGCGGCGGTGTTGCCGAGAAACCCGGTCCTCGTGTTGTTGACCGTGATGGTTTTGCCGCTGACATTAAATCCATTGAGATCCAACAGGGTGTTGTGGACCCAGACAACTGAGTTGCCCAGACCCAATGCGTTTTGGTGGTTGAGCCGGACCGTGCCGCCACCGCTGGAAGCGCCGGCGATGCCGACGCTGTTGGTAAACGTGTTGTTGCCCCCGAGAATCAGGAGGGCACTCGTCCCAGGCTGCGCGCTGAAATCTAGTCTGGCATTCGCCACGTTGGTATAGGTTCCGATGACGCTGTTGACCGTCATGGTGGCACGATCGACCCGGAAGCTATTGGACTGCAGTTCACCGCCCTCGAGGGTGAAGTTGCCGGCACCGTTTTGAATTTGACGAATAGTCGTGGCCACCTGCGTTCCGCTCACCGTGATCGCGAAGTTGCCGTCGGGAGAGGCGGCCACGGTTGAATTGCCGCCGAGCCAGGCGGTTTGGTTCGCGGTCCAGCCGGTGAGGCCCGCGGGCGGCGTCGACGTGCCCCCGGTCTGGGTGGTCCAAAAGTTGTTGGTGCCCCACGTGCCGTTGCCGTTTTGGAAACCGGACGCTGTGCCCGTGTCCCAAACGAAGGTCTGCGCCACACCGACTGAGGGCGTGGCCGCGGACACCGCCAGAGCGAGAAAAAAAGTCCAAAACCGTGGTTTCACAAGGAGCCCCCTCCGCTGATGCGTCTCTGCCGGCAGACCGTCCCTGAAGATGTAAGAAAACCGCCGGGGGCGGCATTTCTTACGCAATCCATCCGTCCGGATTTTTCAAAATCGCGACGGAAAGTATTGTCGCTACTGGACTTGCGGCTCGGACGCCGGATTCCCGCCCGCGGGGTCGACCGACACGCTCACGCTGAAATCATCGACCAAGGCCTCGCCCCGCCCGCGCACGGTGGAACTGCCGTAGGTCTGCAGGCCGATCCGGGGGCGATCGGGCAGCCGGATGCGCTCGCGCTGGATCACGCGCTGCCCGTTCACGGTCACGTCGGCCACGGGGCCGCCGTAGGCGGCATGGGCGGCGGGCGTGTCGTCGATCGTCATGAACACCTGGTAGGGCCCGATCGCATCCTTGTCGCGGGAAAACACCCGCGTCTGCCGGTTGTTGCCGCCGTCGATGCGGGCGGCCGCCTGGAAGTGTGGCGAGACCAGGGCGGCGAGCACCGCCTCGCGCTCCATCGCCAGCGGCGGATCGCCGCTGCCGTCGTCGATCACGCAGGCCAGCCAGCGGTTGGCCCCGTCGATTCCCGCCTCCGGAAGCAGGCCCCGAAAAGAGATGGCCGTGCGGCGGCCTCGCATCGCGGAAAAGTCGTGCTCCAACACGATCCGGCTGCTGCGTTGCTTGGTGATGCCCCGGCCGCGATGCTCCACGGGGATCGCCAGCTGGCCGTCGTGGATCGTCGCCACCCGGCCGGCGTCGATGTCTTGCCAGTGCAGTGTCGGCGGGTCCGTGGAGAAATTATCAAACACCAGCGGCGTGTCGGTGAACTCGGGAGCGGCGGCGGTCGCGGCGACACGGCCGCCGAAGCCCTGCTTCATCGTCAGGAACGTGCCCTCGGCGACCCGGCCCCGCGCCAGTTGCACGTCGCCGGAGATCACATGGACGTCGGTTCGCCCGTCGGCATCGACGCTGACGGCAAACTCGGTCCCCAGGTCGATCACCTCACCGGTCGGCGAGACCACGGTGAAGCCCTTCGCCGAGTGCGGCACGTAGGGGATGATCCGGCCGCTCCGCAGAAACAGGGAGTTGCCGTCGAGCACCTCGATCTCGGCCGGGCCGCTGAGCGTGACGAACGCCCCCGAGTGAAATCGCAACTGGGCCGAGCCCGCCACGAGCCGGAGCGGTCCGGGGGCGAATGCGGCGCCCCGCTCGATCTGGAGGCCGTCGGCCCATTCCGCATCGGTGAAGTCGGCGAGGAGGGCACATGCATCAATCGCAGAGCCGGCCGGGGGTGCTTCGCCGAGGTCTGGCGCCGTGAACACCATCACCAACGCGATCACGCCGGCCGTCAGCGCCGTCGCCACGAGGGGCAGGAGCCAGACGGCCGACCGTTTCCAGGCGTTCCGAGCCGCGGCACTGCGATTGTGATCCTGGCCTGCGCGATCTTCCTCCAGCCGAATGGCATCCGTCACGGCCCCGGCCGGTGGCTGCACGAGCTGCCAGGCCAGCATCGACTCCATGTGCATGAACGCGCGGTAGGCGTCACGAACGGCGCGGTCGGACCGCAGCATTCCCTCCAAGCGGGTCTGATCGGCCGTGGAGATCGTGCCGTCGACGAGCTGCGACAGGAGCGCGTCGAGGTCGCCGAGCGGTGGAGTGGGATTCGCGTCGGGCATGGGCGTGGGGGGTGCGGGCGGAGGCGGGCGGAGGCGGGCGGAAATCGTGGCAGGAAAAAGTCAGGGCGCGGTTTCGGCAAGGCGGCGATCCATGCACTCCCGAAGCGCGGAGCGGATTCGATGCAGGAGCTGCGAGACGGCGTTGGCCGTGCGGCCGAGCTCGGCACCGATCGAGGTGAGCGAGTGCTTGCCGTTGTAGCGCAGCATCAGGGCGGTGCGATTGCGGTCGGAGAGTTCGTCGAGGCAGGCTGCGAGCGCGAGCCGGCGGAGCTCGTAGCGCTCGGCGGCCAGTTGCCCATGCATGCGCTGCTCCTCGATCGCCTCGGAGGCGATCACGTCGAGCACCTCGTCGTCGAAGTGGGCCCGCTGGCGCTTGCGGGCATCGCGCCACTTGAGGACCTTGAAGTGGGCCACCCGACAGGCCCAGGCCACGAAGTCGGTGCCCGGCTCGAAGCGGTCGGCCTGCTGCCAGAGCGTGAGATTCGTCTCCTGGAGCACCTCCTCGGCATCGGTGAGATCGACGACCAGCGTGCAGATGAAGCCGCACAGCCTGCGCTGCGACGAGGTGAGAAGGGCGACAAATTCATCGCGGGAAAGCGCCATCGAGCCCGTTCCATCCGGATCACAACCAATATCTAGAAAACCCGCGAAACCCTGAATTCTTACGAAGTAGACGGGGATTCCTGCGAAATAGCCCCGCGTGCGGCAGTCTGGGCTCGCTGGGGCGGGCAGGGGTGGCTAGGCCTCGAAGCGGACGCGGCTCTCGAGCCACCGGGCAAGGGCCGAGAGCGGGAGCGTGAGCATGAGGTAGCCGGCCGCGAGCGGCAGGTAGCTCTCGAGCGTCGAATAGGTGAAGGCGTTGACCTCCTGGGCGTTGAGCGTGAACTCCGAGATCGCGATCACCGACAACAGCGACGAATCCTTTATAAGAGACACGAGCTGGCCCGCGACGGGCGGCAGCACGAGCCGCAGCGCCTGTGGCAGCACGACGAGCCGGAGCGTCTGCCAGGGGGAGAGGCCGATCGCGCGGGCCGAGTCGCGCTGGGCTTGCGGAATGGCGGCCAGCCCGCCGCGGAAGATCTCGGCCATGTAGGCCCCGCTGAAGAGGGCGAGCACGAGCACCCCGACGGCGAACCGATTTTCGAGGCCGATGGCGCTGGCGATCACGTAGAAGCCGATCAGGAGCTGCACGAGGAGCGGGGTGCCACGGATCAGCTCCACGTACACCCGCCCGACGGCCTCCACGAGCGGCCGGCGTGACGCGAGCGCGAGCGCCGTCAGGCCACCGATCACGATGCTGGCGACGAGCGCGGCGAGGCTGAGCGCGACGGTGGTCAGCCATCCCTGCACGAACTTCTGGCGATACTCCCAGACGCCGGCCCAGTTCCAGGCGTAGTCGACGCGGGAGAACGCCAGTGCCACGAGCGCCGCAAACACGACCACGACGATGAGATGAGCGAGCCAGCGAGGCATGTGCTCAGCGTAGCATGCGGCGGTGTGTGGTTTGGGGGCGTCGTTTGAGGTGGAGGGCGGGTTGGCGGCGCGTGCGCGGAGTCCCGTCGCTTCCGCTCCGGGCTTTCTGGATGCCAAGAAGCCCCCGGCGGAAGCCGGGGGACTCCGCGCTCGTGCAACAACCGGCGCCAGGCCCGGAGGGCCGGGTTCGTGCCAGCGGGCGGAGGCCCGCCAAGCGACGGTCGGCAGGATGCCGAGCCGTCGCGTGAAGCTAGAACGAGAACGGCAACCCCTGTTCCTTGAAGGCCCGCTTCTCTTCGGGGAGAAACTCGTCGCCGAGCCGCTCGAAGCCACCCGCGGCGCGATACGCTTCGAGAAACTCGTTTACCTGTCGGCGGAGGCCGTCGTCGCCCGGCCGCAGGCCGATCGCCCACGTCTCCTCGCGAAACGGCTGCAAGATTGCCCGCGTGGTCTCCGGATGACGCCGCTGATTGCGAAACACCGAGAGCGCGTCGTAGATGAAGGCGTCGGCCTTGCCCTGGGCCACCTCCATCACGGCCGCGCTCTCCTTGTCGAGCACGAGGAGTTTCGCCTTGCGAAGTGCCGCCGTGGCGAACGTGTGCCCTGTCGTGCCCTTCTTCACGGCGACGACGCGGCCTGGGGCGTCGAGGTCGGTAGCCGACTGCACCGGCGAGCGAGTGCCCACGAGGATCGCCAGGCCGATCGTCATGTAGGGGTCTGAAAAGGCGATCGCCCGAGCCCGCTCGGGCGTGGCCGTGAGCGACGAGATGATGCAGTCGATGCGGCGCGTCTTGAGCGCCGGGATGAGACCGTCGAAGGCGATGTTTTCGATCACGACCTCGCGGCCGAGGTGCCTGCCGAGCGCCTCGGCGAGCCGCACGCTCACGCCTGCCGGGCGGCCCTGCGGGTCGGTCATCTCGAAGGGCGGATAGGAAAGCTCCATGCCGACGCGGAGCGGCGGGGCGGCGGAGCTGACGGCGGCGGCAAAGAGCGAGCAGAGGGTCGCAAGGCGGGCGATGAACGGCATGGGCGACATGGATGGAGTGTAGCCAAAGGCGGTTGGGCTGCGGCAGAATGCAGGCCCATCCGCATCATATTTCTCCAAGGCCTCCCCTCGATGACTCCCCAGCAGCGTCTTGAATCCCTGAACCTCGCCCTGCCGCCGGCCCCGAAGGCCGCGGGCCTCTACAAGCCGGCCGTCGTGGTCGATCGCCTCGTCTATCTCTCGGGCCACTTGCCGCTCCAGGCCGACGGCTCGCTGATGCGGGGCTGCGTGGGCCGCGATCTCGATGCGGATGCCGGCAAGCAGGCGGCGCGGCTCGTGGCGCTTGCGATGCTCGCCACGCTCGTGGCCGCGCTCGGCAGCCTCGACCGGGTGCAGCGGCTCGTGAAGCTGCTCGGCACGGTGAACTGCACGCCCGAGTTCGAGAAGCACCCGCACGTGATCAACGGCGCGAGCGAGATCTTCGCCGAGATCTGGGGGCCGGACCACGGCGTCGGCGCCCGCAGCGCCGTGGGCATGAGCTCCCTGCCGATGGGCGTGGCGGTGGAGATCGAGGCCGTGTTCGAGCTCGCCTAGGGCCGCGCCCCGAAATCAACAGCCGGCCAGGCGGGCGAAAAGAGCTGCGTCCCCTTTTCTGACCTCTGGCTCAAGATTTGGGGAGGGGGTCAGTTTGCGCGCGGGGCGTTCGCCCGGCGCTTCCGAGATTCACGGGATGCCGCGAGGTTTGTTCCTTGCATCCGGTCACGGGATCGGATAGGGTGCTTGCAAGCTCTTCGTGGAGGGAATGCAGCGGGCCGTGTTCCGGAAGAAAGCCCGAAACACGCCCGGTCTGTGATCCGCTGGATCGAACGCTGATCCATGGTGCGTCGCGACCCTTCGGTCGCGATGAAGTGC
>JBIPLL010000258.1:0-4903 GCA_044368425.1 Beijerinckiaceae bacterium | reverse complement strand
GCGCACGCTTTCCTGCTTGACTCGATCAGCCGGCAAACCGACTTCGCGACAGGGAATCGGATAGCTGGAGCGCGCAAATTTAGTTGTTCTATTTCAGAGATTTAACGCCAAAGGCTGCCCGCAGGGCGAATATGGAGCGATCCATGTCCGGGCGCCGGACCCGGCCGCAGAAGAATTCCGCAGCCGTAACGAATCAGGCTCTTCGAGGGGCGCGTAAAGAAAGTGTTAAAAACTGCAAAGGGTTGCCGAGCCGTTAACCAAGGCGCCGAGATCGCGGCACGCGCAACGGGTGCCTCGGCAAAAAATGCAGTGCCGGAGTCGGTTGCGCGGGGGGGGCCGGGTGGGTAAGTTCCGAGTGTCTCGGGGCCACGGCCTCTGGGGCCTCAGCTAACAATTTAGTTGTTCAAACCTCGATTTCGAGGAGGATCTCGTGTTGCCCCATGGAATGATACTGCAGGCAGGTTTCGTGCATGTATTCCCGGGCAATCGCGGGGGGAACAACACGCGGCTCTGAAGGCTCCGACTTCAAACGACTTTCGTGGCGAGCGCTGATCCGTCCGGCGGCGGGGGATGGCGTGCGCCTGTATCCGGGGGATCTGTCGATCATCCGGGCAGGATCATTGTGGCCGTGTCATGCACGGTCCAGCGGCGGATCATATCCGCGAGGAGTTCGAGAACATGCTCAGCGCAAGGGGGGCCATGTCGATGGGAAATGCGGACGAACGGGGCGAGATCGAGATGTCCGGCGCCTCCGGTTCGCGTCCCGCCGACGACTGGTCGCAGCTTTGGGCGCAGGTGAAGCGCCGCCTGCGCATCGAGTTCGGCGAAGACGTCTATTCGAGCTGGTTCGCCCGCCTCGAACTTGAGAGTGTTGACGGCGGGACGGCGCGGCTGACCGTCCCGACGCGCTTTCTCAAGAGCTGGATCGAGAGCCATTACCTCGACCGCGTGCGCGGTCTGCTCATGAGTGACGAGCCGAAGCTGACCGACGTGCATCTCTCCGTGCGTGGCTCGCATGCGGTGGAATCTCCGGCCCGGCGCGGCGGCTCGGTCGTGCGTCTGCCGGTGGCGGCGCAGCCGGCGCCGCAGGCGATTGCGGCAACCGAGCGGCTCGATGCGGAGCTGGGCGGCAATACGCTCGACCCGCGCCTGACGCTCGACACGTTCCTGGTCGGTCGCTCCAATGCGCTGGCCCATGCGGCGGCGACCCGGGTCGTCGATGCCGGCGGCGTGGCGCCGATCTACAATCCTCTCTACATCCATGCCGGCGTGGGCCTGGGCAAGACGCATCTGATCCAGGCCATCGGCAACGCGGCGCGCAAGCTGAACCGGCGCGTCCTCTACCTGACGGCCGAGCGGTTCATGTATGGCTTCGTTGCCGCCATCAAGGCGCAGACGGCTCTGGCCTTCAAGGACCGGCTGCGGGCCATCGACCTGCTGATCATCGACGATGTCCAGTTCCTGCAGGGCAAGTCGATCAGCCAGGAATTCGGCCATACGGTCAATGCGCTGATCGATGCCGGAAAGCAGATCATCATTGCGGCGGACCGGGTTCCCGGCGAACTCGAGACGCAGGACGAGCGCGTCCGCTCACGGCTTGCGGGCGGCCTCGTCGTCGAGATCGGCGGGCTGGACGAGGATCTGCGCACCCGCATCCTGGCTGCGCGCATCGCGGCGGTTGCGGCGACGCATCCCTCCTTCTCCGTCTCCCCGACGGTCATCGACTTCGTGGCGCGATCCATCACGACCAATGGCCGCGATCTCGACGGCGCGGTGAACCGGCTCCTTGCCCATGCGACGTTAAGCGGCACCTCGCTCACCGTCGAGACGGCGGAAGCCGCGATCCGCGACCTCGTGCGCAATCGCGAGCCCAAGCGCGTCAAGATCGAGGACATCCAGAAGCTCGTTGCCAGCCGCTACAATGTCTCGCGCTCCGACATCCTGTCGGAGAGGCGCACCGCCGCCGTCGTGCGGCCGCGCCAGATCGCCATGTATCTGTCGAAGGTCCTGACGCTGCGCTCGCTGCCGGAGATCGGCCGGCGCTTCGGCGGCCGCGACCACACGACCGTGCTTCATGCCGTTCGCAAGATCGAGGCGTCGCTGCAGGCCGACACGGCGCTGAGCGAGGAGATCGAGCTCCTGAAGCGCATGCTTCAGGAGTGAGCGGCGATGCGTGAAAGGCGGGATTGGCTGGGGATCGGCGGCGTGGTGTCTTGCATCCGTCGCCCGCGCCTTGCAATGTGACCGGCCCGGTGGCGGGCCTGACTGATCGGGCTTCCGGACAGTTCCCGCTGCCTCGTCTTGATATGGGTCGTTTCCATGAAGGTCACCGTCGAACGGGCGGCTCTGTTGAAGTCGCTTGGCCATGTTCACCGGGTCGTCGAGCGCCGGAACACGATTCCGATCCTGTCGAACGTGCTGCTGCGCGCCGATGCCGGTGAATTGCGCCTGAAGGCGACCGATCTCGATCTCGAGGTCACCGAGACGATCGCGGCCGATGTCGGACAGCCAGGCGCAACCACGGTGCCGGCCCATGTGCTGTACGACATCGTGCGCAAGCTGCCGGACGGGGCGCAGGTCTCCCTCGAGACGACGGGCGAGAGCGGGCAGATGCTGCTGCGCTCGGGGCGATCGCGCTTCAACCTTCAGACCCTGCCGGAAAACGACTACCCGGACCTCGCCGCAGGCGAGATGCCGACGCGGTTCCGCATGCCGGCGCATGAGTTCAAGCGCCTGATCGACAAGACGCAGTTCGCGATCTCCAACGAGGAGACGCGCTATTATCTCAACGGCATCTACCTGCACGCGCTCGACGTGAACGGCCAGGCGACGCTGCGCGCCGTGGCCACCGACGGGCACCGGCTCGCCCGGATGGAGGCTCCAGCCCCCGCAGGCACAAGCGGGATGCCGGGCATCATCGTGCCGCGCAAGGCGGTGGCGGAGATCCAGAAGCTGCTCGACGGCACTGATGCCGAGGTCTCCGTCGAATTGTCGCCGAACAAGATCCGGCTCAGCCTTGGCACGGTCGTGCTGACATCGAAGCTGATCGACGGCACCTTCCCCGACTACCAGCGGGTCATTCCGCAGGGCAATGACAAGAGCCTGATCGTCGACCGCGACCAGTTCGCGGCTGCGGTCGATCGTGTCTCGACGATCTCGTCGGAGCGCGGGCGGGCGGTGAAGCTCTCGCTCACCGACGGGCGCCTGCGGCTGTCGGTGACCAACCCGGATTCGGGCTCGGCCGACGAGGAGATCGAGGTCGATTACGATTCCGGCCCGCTCGATGTCGGCTTCAATGCCCGCTATCTGCTCGACATTGCCGGCCAGCTCGACGGCGACACCGCCCTGTTCAAGCTGTCCGATCCGGGATCGCCGACGCTGATCCAGGACCGGGAAGGCGCCCCTGCGCTTTATGTGCTGATGCCGATGCGCGTGTGAGGCGGTGTCGCGGCTGACCCGTCTCTATCTGCGGGATTTCCGGTCCTATGCGGAGCTTGATCTCGCCTGCGATTCCCCCATGCTGGCGCTCACAGGCGAAAATGGTGCCGGCAAGACCAACCTGATCGAAGCGATCTCGCTGCTGGCGCAGGGGCGCGGCCTGCGCCGTTCCGAGCCGGCCGCGCTGGGGCGGATCGGCGGAACGGGCGGGTTCAGCCTGTCTGCGACCATCGACGGCGAGCCGGGCGAGCATCGCCTCGGGCTCGGGCTGTCCGCTCCGGACGCCGACGGCCGTCAGGCACGCCATGTTCGCATCGACGGGGCGAATGCCGCCTCTGCCGCCGATTTTGCCGAATTCGTGCGTGTGGTCTGGCTGACGCCCGACATGGACGGGCTGTTTCGCGGAGCGGCGGGCGATCGCCGCCGCTTCCTTGACCGGCTGGTCCTTGCCGTCGATGCTGCCCATGGCAGCCGGACGGCCGCGCTCGAGCGGGCCCTGCGCCAGCGCAACCGTATTCTCGACGAAGACCCGGATGCCCATGCCTGGCTCGATGCCATCGAGCGCGAGGTGGCCGAAGCCGGCGTTGCGGTTGCAACAGCACGCGCCGAGACGGTGGCGCGGCTCAATGCGCTGATCGCGGCACGGCGCGACGACACTTCGCCCTTCCCGCATGCCCGTCTGGCACTGGCGGGCGAAATCGATGCACTCATCGGGAGCCATCCGGCGCTTGAGGCGGAGGACGCCTATCGCGTGTTGCTGCGGCAGGGACGCGCCCGCGACCGGGCTGCGGCGCGCACTTTGGTCGGGCCGCAGGCAAGTGATCTCGTGGTGATGCATGGCCCGAAGGATCTCGCAGCGGCTCTCTGTTCCACGGGCGAGCAGAAGGCCTTGCTGATCGGGCTCGTCATCGCCCATGCCCGGCTCGTCACGGCGATGAGCGGGCTTTCGCCGCTCATCCTGCTCGACGAGGTGGCGGCGCATCTCGATCCGCGGCGGCGGGGGGCGCTGTTTACGGAACTCGCCGCCTTGCACTGCCAATGCTGGCTGACAGGCGCCGATCCGGCGCTGTTCGCAGAGCTGCCCGACGGGGCGCAACTCTATGAAGTCCGCCCCGGCGCGGTTAAGGTCGCCGCCTGAAGGTCGGGCGGGAGTCGGGCATGGATCCGATGGGGTTCGTGGTTTTTGCTGGCGTCTATGCGGTTGCGGTGCTGTCGCCAGGGCCTGCGCTCGCGGCCATCGTCGCGCGGGTGCTCGGCCAGGGATTTCGGCCGACGCTGCCCTTCATCGGGGGCATCGTCACGGGCGACATCGTGTGGTTCAGCCTTGTCGGCCTCGGGCTTTCAGTCGTGGCACAGACCTTCCACGGGGTGTTCACGGTGCTGAAATATGCCGGTGCCGCCTATCTGCTTTACATCGCCTGGAAGCTGTGGACCGCGCCGGCGCAGGCGCTCGATGTCGCGCAGG
>JBIPLL010000129.1:0-6825 GCA_044368425.1 Beijerinckiaceae bacterium | reverse complement strand
CCAAGGGCTCGCCTTCGTGGTTGAAGGCCGAGGACATCATGAACCTGCGCCCTCCGGCGCAAAACTGACAGGCGCGTTGCGCCACGGGAGCACGCCATGATCCGACCGATCCGATCCCTGCTGCTGGCGGCATCGCTCGGCCTTGCGCTGCCGGCAAGCGTGATTCCCGCTGCCGCGCAAACACCCGACAGGGCCGCCATCGAGGGCATCATCCGCGACTACCTGCTGAAGAATCCGGAGGTCATCCAGGAGGCACTGCTCGAGCTGGAGCGGCGCCAGCAGGAGAACCAGCGCCAGGCGCAGCGTGCGGCCGTCCGGGCCAATATCGCGGCAATCACCCAGTCGCCGCGCTCCGTCGTCGTAGGGAACCCCAATGGCGACACCACGATCGTCGAGTTCTTCGATTATAATTGCGGCTTCTGCAAACGTGGCCTCGCCGACATCCGGGAACTGATGCGCACTGATCCGAAGCTGCGTGTCGTGCTCAAGGACTTTCCGGTTCTGGGCCCCGAATCGCTGGAAGCGTCACAGGTCGCGGTGGCGGTGAAGAACCAGCTCAAGGGCGATAAATATTTCGACTTCCACATCAAGCTGATGGAAAGCCGGGGCCGCGTCGACAAGGAGCGCGCCATGGCAGTCGCGCGCGAGAGCGGGGTCGATATGAGCCGCCTCGCCCGCGATCTCGAAAGCCCAGAGACCCGCGCCACCATTGCCGAGAACATCGATATGGGTGACCGGCTGGGGCTGACCGGCACGCCGGCCTATATCATCGGCGAGGAACTGGTCTTCGGCGCAGTGGGCAGGGAGACCTTGCGCAAGACGGTGGCGGGCGTGCGCCAGTGCGGCAAGGCCACATGCTGATCGCTTGACCGCCACCACGACAGGCGTCGGGCTGGACACTGCGCCTTGCCCGCGCCATAAGCCGTCGCCATAGAGCTGCCTGCTGAAAGAGCGCGCCGCGTTGCACGAGGGCCCCATGAAGGACTTCATCCTGCAGATCTTCACCTGGTGGAACGGCCAGACGATGGGCACGCGCTTCCATACCTGGCGCAAGGGCGAGCGCGTCGGGCAGGACGATTTCGGCAATGTCTATTATCGGACGAAAGGTGGCGCGATCGATCCGGCCCTTGGCGTCGAGCGCCGCTGGGTGATCTATAACGGCGATGCCGATGCCAGCCGCATCCCGCCCGGCTGGCGCGGCTGGATCCAGCATACGGTCGACATTGCCCCGACGGAAGAGACCTATGCGCCGCGCGAGTGGCAGAAGCCGCATCAACCAAACATGACCGGAACCGCGCAGGCCTATCGTCCGAAGGGCTCGATCCTTGGTGCGAACGAGCGCCCGAACGCAACCGGCGACTACAAGCCCTGGACCCCGTGAGCGCAGGCCCCACCCGTTCGATCATGCGCCGCGCGGCTATTCCCGCCGCGATGGCGCTTGCCCTGGTCGCCAGCCCGGCCAGCGCCGACCGCATTCGAAACCCGATCGCGGTCTTTGCCGGCCTCGACAAGATCACCGGCCGGATCATCTCCTTCGAGGTCGCGATCGACGAAACGGTGCAGTTCGGTGCGCTGCAGCTGACGCCGCGCGTCTGCTGGTCGCGCCCCGCAACCGAGGCGCCTCAGACGACGACCTTCGTCGAGGTCGACGAGGTAACACTGAACAGCGAGTTCCGCAGCATCTTCAGCGGCTGGATGTACGCCGCCAGCCCCGGACTGCACGCTGTCGAGCACGCGGTCTATGACGTCTGGCTGACGGACTGCAAGGGCGGCACGGAGATCATCCCCGAGCCGCGCGAGCCCACATCGCCCCCCGTTGCGGTCGAGCCTCCGCGCCGCCAGCAGGCCCGCCCGGGCGCCGATCCGAACGCACCGGCAGGTCTTGGTCCATCAGGTGTTGGTCCGGCAGGGCGCATCGACGTGGAGCCCCCGCGCGGCGTTCCCGTCCAGCCGCAGCAGCAGCCGACGCGCCGCTTCTTCCCGACCAATCCGCAGGGCAGCGGCCAGGATCCGGCGCGCGGCAACTGAACCGGGCCGGATTCTTGTGGCATGTCTGACGCTCAGCCTTGCTGCCGGCGCGCACGGATCATCCGCGAAACGAACGGCGCTCGCGAAGGACCACAACTTTAAGTCAAGTGGCGACATCCACACGCTTAAATCCGGTTGAAAGCGACGACGGCGCAGCAGATTTTTGCGCCGCACAAAAAGCGGGCATCGGCTCTGATCGGATGCGGCGACTGCTAAAAATTGCTGCACCGCACATGCCAAATGCCCCCTGTAACACTGGCCCGACCCTTGCGTGTGTCTCTCCCGACAGCAGCCGAAGCTGCGTCGAGACGACAACACACGTCACGAGGGGTGACATTCATGCTTCGCATTCGCCACACCATCGCCGGAGCGCTCGTCGCGTCCGCGCTGTCTGCCGCGCCCGCTTTGGCCCAGGACACGATCAAGGTCGGCATTCTCCACTCGCTGTCCGGGACGATGGCGATTTCGGAGACGACGTTGAAGGACGTCATGCTGATGCTCATCGAGGAGCAGAACAAGAAGGGCGGCGTGCTCGGCAAGAAGCTCGAGGCGGTCGTGGTCGATCCGGCCTCGAACTGGCCCCTCTTCGCGGAAAAGGCGCGCGAGCTGATCACCAAGCACAAGGTCGCCGCGACCTTCGGCTGCTGGACCTCGGTGTCGCGCAAGTCCGTCCTGCCGGTCTTCGAGGAGCTGAACTCGGTCCTCTTCTACCCCGTGCAATATGAGGGCGAGGAGAGCTCGAAGAACATCTTCTACACGGGAGCCGCCCCCAACCAGCAGGCGATCCCGGCCGTCGACTACCTGATGGCGGAAGAAAGCGTGCAGCGCTGGGTGCTCGCGGGCACCGATTACGTGTACCCGCGCACCACGAACAAGATCCTCGAGGCCTATCTGAAGGCCAAGGGCGTCAAGCAGGAAGACATCCTGATCAACTACACGCCCTTCGGTCATTCCGACTGGCAGACCATCGTCTCCGACATCAAGAAGTTCGGGTCCGCTGGCAAGAAGACGGCGGTCGTCTCGACGATCAACGGCGATGCCAACGTGCCGTTCTACAAGGAGCTGGCAAACCAGGGCATCAAGGCAACCGACATCCCGGTCGTTGCCTTCTCGGTGGGCGAGGAAGAACTCGCCGGCATCGACACCAAGCCCCTCGTCGGCCATCTCGCCGCCTGGAACTATTTCCAGTCGGTCGACAATCCGGCGAACAAGGACTTCATCGCCAAGTGGAAGGCCTTCAAGAAGAACGACAAGGCCGTTACCAACGACCCGATGGAAGCCCATTACATCGGCTTCAACATGTGGGTGAAGGCCGTCGAGGCCGCCGGCACCACCGATGCCGACAAGGTCATCGACGCGCTGGTCGGCGTCTCCGTCCCGAACCTGTCGGGTGGTTTCTCGGCCATGATGCCCAACCACCACATCACGAAGCCGGTCCTGATCGGCGAGATCAAGGCTGACGGCCAGTTCAACATCGTCTCGCAGACCAAGGGCCTGCTGGTCGGCGACGAATGGTCCGACTTCCTCGACGGGTCGAAGGATCTGATCTCCGATTGGCGCAAGCCCATGAATTGCGGCAATTTCAACGTCAAGACCGGCAAGTGCGGCGGTGCTTGATGAGCGGCGGCGCCTGATCAGCGCATGACGAAAAGGCGAAGGGCGGAAAGCCGCCCTTCGCAACGCCCACGCCGGTCGTCTGCCGCGCTCATGCGCCTGCCTCGACCGGCACAGCCGTCCCGCCGTCCCGACACGCCATCCAACGGCCGATCCATGCTCCGCGCCTCTTGCCTGCCTGCCTGCGCCGCCGATCGCGCGCCGCGCGCTCCTCTCGCCCTGCGGCTGCTGTCCTGTCTTGCCCGGCTGACGGGCCCGCGCCATCCCCGCGACCGGGCCGGCCACATGCCGTTCTGGACGGCCCGGCTCTGGCGGATCGCCCTGCTTTTTCTGGCACTGGGCCTGACGGGCACGCTCGACCAGCCGGCATTCGCGCAGGGGCATCCGGCCGATCCGGCCTTCGCGCGCTTCGCGACAGACCGTTTCCCGGATACGCAGCGCGCCATCGAGGAAATCGTCGCCGCAGCCCATCCCAACGCCGTGGCGGTGCTTGAGGCGCTCGGCGAGGGCCGCCTCTTTGCCGGCCCTGCGGGAACCTTCGTGAAAGCGCCGGCCGGCACGTGGAGCGATGCCCGCTCGGGCCAGGCAGTCGCCGCCGAGCCGCAGGGCGTCAAGGCGGTCCGGATCAACAACAATCTCCGGCGCGTGCTGCAGGCAGCCCTTGGTGGCCTCGGCCTGCTGCACCCCGAGCCAGCCCGCCGCTACGATGCGGCACAGGCCGTGTTCAAGTCGCGCGACGCGACGGTTCTCGCCACGCTCGAATCCGCGATTGCCCGCGAGAGCGTCCCGCGCGTGAAGAAGGCGCTGAGTGAGGCGCGTGCGGCCGTGCAGATCGTGCGCGCCGACGCGTCGGCGGCAGCACGCATCGAGGCCATCGAGATCCTGCGCGAGCGTGGCGACCGCGAGGCCGCCGCGACGCTGCGCGCCCTGCCTGCCGACAGCCCGGCCATCGTCAAGGAGACTGCGGCCCGCGCCATCGAAGCCATCGAGAACCGCCTTGCGCTCTGGGGCTTTGCCGAAAACATCTGGTACGGCATCTCGCTGGGCTCGGTGCTGCTGCTCGCGGCCATCGGGCTGGCCATAACGTTCGGCGTGATGGGCGTCATCAACATGGCCCATGGCGAGATGGTCATGATCGGAGCCTATGTCACCTTCATGGTGCAGGAGGTGATCCGCACCCATGCGCCGGGCCTGTTCGACCATTCCCTGACGATCGCCCTGCCGCTTGCCTTTCTGACGGCCGGTGCGATCGGCATTGCCATCGAGCGCGGCGTGATCCGCTTCCTCTATGGCCGTCCGCTCGAAACGCTGCTTGCGACCTGGGGCATCAGCCTCATCCTCCAGCAGGCGGTGCGCACGATCTTCGGCCCCACCAACCGCGAGGTCGGCGCGCCGAGCTTCATGTCGGGCTCGTTCGAGCTCGGCGGCCTCGCCATCACCTATAACAGGCTCGCCATCGTCATCTTCGCAATGGCGGTCTTCATCACGCTGCTCCTGGTCCTGCGATACACCGCACTCGGGCTCCAGATGCGCGCCGTCACGCAGAACCGCCGCATGGCGCGCGCCATGGGCATCCGCACCGGCCGCATCGACGCGCTGACATTCGGCCTCGGCTCCGGCATCGCGGGGCTGGCGGGCGTGGCGCTCGCGCAGATCGACAATGTCTCGCCGAATCTCGGCCAGAGCTACATCATCGACAGCTTCCTCGTCGTGGTCTTCGGTGGGGTCGGCAATCTCTGGGGCACGCTGGTCGCGGCCCTCGCGCTCGGCATCGCCAACAAGGGACTGGAGCCCTATGCCGGCGCGGTGCTCGGCAAGATCCTGCTGCTCGTCTTCATCATCCTGTTCATCCAGAAGCGTCCGCGGGGCCTCTTCGCTCTCAAGGGCCGGGCGGTGGACGCATGAGCGCGCCCGCCATGACCCGCACGCCCCTTTCGCTGACGCCCGTTGGCCTCGCCTTCGTCGTCATCGTACTGGCCGCCGCCGCGCTGGTGCCTGCTGCCAACCTCCTTTTGCCGCCGGACTCGCCCTTCCACGTCTCCAACGCCGCGGTCGGCCTCTGGGGCAAGTATCTCTGCTTTGCCCTGCTCGCGATCTCGCTCGATCTCGTCTGGGGCTATTGCGGCATCCTGTCGCTCGGCCACGGGGCATTCTTCGGCCTCGGCGGCTACGCGATGGGCATGTATCTCATGCGCCAGATCGGCACGCGCGGGGTCTATGCCCACCCGACCTTGCCGGATTTCATGGTCTTCCTGAACTGGAAGGAGCTGCCCTGGTACTGGCAGGGCTTCGACAATTTCGCCTTCGCCATGCTGATGGTGGTGCTCGTTCCGGGCGCGCTGGCCTTCCTGTTCGGCTGGTTCGCATTCCGCTCCCGCGTGACGGGCGTCTATCTCTCGATCATCACGCAGGCCCTCACCTATGCGCTGATGCTGGCCTTCTTCCGAAACGATATGGGCTTCGGCGGCAATAACGGCCTCACCGACTTCAAGGACATTCTCGGCTACAACATCCAGGCGCCGGGCACGCGCGCGGCCCTGTTCTCGCTGACCTGCGTCATGCTCGTCGCGGGCTTTCTCGTCTCGCGTGCCATCGTCACCTCGAAGGCAGGCAAGGTGCTCATCGCCGTCCGCGATGCCGAGAGCCGCACCCGCTTTCTTGGCTACAGGGTCGAGCACTTCAAGCTCTTCGTCTTTACCATCTCGGCCTGCATGGCGGGCGTCGCGGGCGCCCTCTATGTGCCGCAGGTCGGCATCATCAATCCCGGCGAATTTGCTCCCGCCAATTCCATCGAGACGGTCATCTGGGTCGCGGTTGGCGGGCGCGGCACACTCGTGGGCGCTGCGCTTGGCGCGGTCGTCGTGAACTGGGCCAAGACAGTGTTCACGTCGGGCTTCATGGCGCCCTACTGGCTTTTTGCGCTGGGCGCCCTGTTCGTCGGCGTCACGCTCTTCCTGCCGAAGGGCATCCTCGGCACCCTGTCGGAATGGGCGCCCCGCCTGCGTCGCAAGCGCCGGGAACCCGCCGCCGCTCCCACCCGGACCGCCGCCGCGGAAGAGGAACGCATCATGTCGAACCTCGTCCCGGCGGACAGGCCCGCCTCCCTCACCTCGAGCCTGCTCTATCTCGACGGCGTCAGCGTCTCCTTCGACGGATTTCGCGCGCTCAACAGCCTGTCGCTGA
>JBIPLL010000192.1:0-5775 GCA_044368425.1 Beijerinckiaceae bacterium | reverse complement strand
GCTCGCCATCCTGCACCGCGACCATCTCGACTCCGTGCGGCTGGTCACCGACAGCGCCGGCACCAGCAACCTCTCGCGCCTCTACCGCCCCTACGGCGCCACCGCCTCGACGTCAGGCACCGGCAGGGAGCGCCGCGCCTTCATCGGCGAGGAGTTCGATCCCGAAACGGGCCTGCTCTACCTCAATGCCCGCTATTTCGACCCTGTTTTGGGCCGCTTCCTCTCCCCCGACTGGCTCGACCCCGTCCTGCCGGGCGTCGGCACCAATCGCTATGCCTATGCGGCCAATGATCCGGTCAACCGGCTGGACAAAAATGGGAATACCAACAGCCGCGACGCCGACGTGTCGAGCTTCGCGACGGGCGGCGACATTGGCTCGCCCCAGTCAAATCGCGACAGCCTCCGCGGGCTGGACAGCAATCTCGGCACGCAGGCCTATGCCTTCGCGCCGGCCGTGCCGCTGGCCGCCATTGCCCTCGGCTCGATCGCCGCAGGTATTTTCGGCTATCAAGCCAAGGAGGCCATCGAGCGGGGGTTGACGGGTGTCGACAGCAAAGCGAACCACCCGGCGGATAAGGAACGGTCACAGGATCGCGGCAAGCGCGCCCCGGACACCAAAGGCACACCGGATGGGCCGGAGGATGAGCGCGAGCCCACGCCCAAGACCAATCCAGAGTTATTCGAACATGTCAGGGGCAGCAATCACAAGCGGAACAAGAAGACCGGGGAGATTTTTGCACCAGATAGGCTTCATAAGGATCATTATGAGGTCTATTCGAATGAGAGGCATCGCGCCAAAGGGGAAAGGGACCGTGCAGTTTGGGATGACGGACGTTTGAAGGAGAAGTTTTGATGGGAACGAAGAAAACTGTAAACAAGGTTCTGCAAAGCGTAAAAGGTAAAAGTCCGGAATGTCGGTGTCGGCTTTTCGCGGAAGGCAGCGAAGAGGATGGTTCTGATTTCGTTCTATTGGAAGGCGATCGAAAATTTTTCATGTTCATGTCGGATTTATTCCGTGCCATAGCTAGGAACGAGAAAGATGGTTTTAGTTTTGAGATAACCCCAGAATATGGAGAAAGGCCTATATTCAAAGATTTCTCGAACATCGGTCTCTACTTCCAGCTGTCTGAGAACGATTATGATTTCGGCGCGTTTCTGGAAGAGCGTGAGAAGCGAAAGCAGCAAGGGTGACGTTCAGGCGGACGTCCTTCCGACGCCCGCGCTCCCGATAGTGACTCGCAAAGCATAACCTTCGGCGTCCTACGGGGCGCCGTCCTTTTTGGGCCGCCTGACCTCGTGCAACGCGCGGCCACGGGCACGGGCGACGCCACGCTCACGCAAAGCTTCGCCTATGACGCGGCATTCAACCTGACCTCCGACAGCCGTCTGGGCGGGTTGGTCTATCCGGCGCCCGGTTCAGTGCGTCCGCATGCGCCGCTCAGCGTGGCGGGGCAGGCTCTGACCTGGGATGCCAATGGCAACCTCCTGACCGGGCGCGGTCGGGTTCATGTCTGGGACGGTGGTAACCGTCTGGCGCGGGTGACGACCGCGACCCACGAGACGAGCTTCACCTACGGCCCCGACGATGCGCGGCTGGAGAAGCGCGTGCGTGTGCTGCCGGGCACGAGCGTGCAGACCACGTTGTACTTCGCCGACACCGAGCGCGATCCCTCCGGCGTCTGGACCAAGCGCCCGCATCCGGATGTGCGGCGGGTGGGGACGGGCACGACCGCGCTCGCCATCCTGCACCGCGATCATCTCGACTCCGTGCGGCTGGTCACCGACAGCGCCGGCACCAGCAACCTGAGCCGGCTCTACCGCCCCTACGGCGCCACCGCCTCGACGTCAGGCACCGGCACGGAGCGCCGCGCCTTCATCGGCGAGGAATTCGATCCCGAAACGGGCCTGCTCTACCTCAACGCGCGGTATTTCGACCCCGTTCTCGCCCGCTTCCTCTCCCCCGACTGGCTCGACCCCGTCATCCCGGGCGTGGGGACGAACCGGTACGCCTATGCGGCCAATGATCCGGTCAATCGGCTGGATAAGAATGGGAATTGGGCTCAAGCTGCAGTCGGTTTTGTGGCCGGTGCAACAGTTGATACGCTTATGCAACTTGCTGAAGTTAAAAGCTATAAAGACGTCGACTATAAATCTGTCGCGATGTCAGGCGTAATCGGAGCTGCTACAGCCATGGGTGTCGCTGCGGTTCCATCTGGCTTGAGCACGGGACTGGAAAGGGTGAGCAAAGGCCTTATCGGAGCTTTAATCGCACATGGCGGGCTTTTGACAAAGAACGCAATTGAGGAAAAAGATACGTCAAAAGGCCAGGCATTGGGGGCCGTCGGCGGCGGCTTCTTTGGCAGCATGATTGGGCGGGCTGCTGGCCCGGCCGGAGCTGCCGCCGCTGCAACGGCCGCTCCCAAGGCAAACAGCCTGCTCAACGCGGTGGCTGACTTCTTTGGCTTTGATATAACGAGCGAAATTCTTGGCAGTGGGATAGCCAGCGAGATCGAATCCAAGATTGACGGAAAAAATGACGAAAAATCTGACAAAAAGGGTAAGAGCGATGATAGGAATGATAAAGACAGCAGCAAAAACGATAATCAGCGCTGATTACATTGTTGTTACAATTATAGTGGTGTGCTCGTTCATCTACGCGGCTTTGCGCCGCGTAGATAATCCTTTAAATTATTTTGGAATGATTATATGTGCATCTATTTTGTATGCTTTGGTTTATATTTCAAATTCAATAGCGAAAAACAAGTAGTCATCTTATGATAACGCCTCGCTCAGCCAGAGCTTCACCTATGACGCGGCGTTCAACCTGACCTCCGACAGCCGGCTGGGCGGGTTGGTCTATCCGGCGCCGGGGTCGGCGCTTCCGCATGCGCCTGTCAGCGTGGCGTCGCTGATCCCGTGTTTGCGGCAGAGCCTGGCGGCCTTCATCCCGGTCTCATGATCCTTGAGCGGCCGATGACCTGCACTTCTGTGCAACGGCTTCGCCGCATCGTCCCGCTCCCTGGCGATGGCCCAGCTTGCCGATGGCAGGGGTTCAGGGGGGGCGCGTCATTCGAAATCGACCGTGTTGACTGTGCAAGCCCGCCTTGAGAAGGCGTCGGGGAGCGCATCACGGCTGAAAGCCAGCGGGCGGGCTTCGCGCTGCGCTTCCGTGACCGCATGCAGCAGAACCCGTTCGTCACGAGCAATCAGCTCGTCGAACGAACGGGGCGGTCCTCGTGACAATCAACGGCGACAATCAACGCGACGATTGCCGACCTGGAGCGGCCTGGCAACGCAGACGAGGTGGCTGGCCGCCGGCGCGGTCGCGTCTTCCGCGATCGTCGCCATCTCGCGATCCTGAGCGAAGGCACCAATCCGCTCAAGCTAACCCTCATCGGGATCATCGTATTTCCCGGCATCGGCTTTCGCTCATCGTTGGTCCGCCTTGCTGTTTCAGCACCCCGCAAGCGATACCTTTGCGGGACAGCCCGATCCCGAAGAGGCCGGACGCGACGCAGCTGCGCCCACGTTCACAAGCAGTCCATCCGCTTCGCAGCGCACCTCGACAGGCACATCAAGGAAGCGCTGAAGCGTGGCGATGTTGGTCTTCGTGTGGTCAGTCAGGGGGCCGGTCGTGAAGCGACCGCCCGCACCCAGCGCCATCGGCAGCAGGAGCTGATCGGCAAGATGCGGGCCCACCGCGTGGGAAGCGGCGAGGTAATCCATCGCCTCCCTCGCGGCAGCGCCAGCCACCGCCTCTGCCGAGACACCTTGACGCCCGAAGCCTGTGAAGACCTCCGTGACGGCTTTGTGCATGACCTCGACCAGCACCACATTGCCGGTGCTCGGCGCGCCATCGATCAGACAGGGCGCACGCTCTGCGTCCCCCCAGCCGAGCATTTCGCCGGCATGCGCCACTTCCCGCTTCGCAATCGCGAATGGAAGGTTCGCAACTTGCGCCACGATGCGGCGCTGGATGAGCTTCCTGCGCGATTCCAGCACCAGTGGTTCGAACCTGGCCGGCGGCTCGATCTCGACAACGATCTCGCCGCCGCCGGCCGGAAAGAAGCCGTGCCGGGTCAGACGGATGGCGACTCTGAATCCGATCCGGGCCAGCAATGGCAAGAAAGCGCGTGCGATGAACTCGAAGGGCGGTGCTCCAGGGTTATGCGTGCCGCCCTGGATGACCAGCCGCGAGGGCGCATTGGCGAGAGCCAGCGGCAGGAGCAGCGTCTGCAGCACGAGCGACGTTGATCCCGCCGAGCCAATGCTGAATTCATACGCGCCCGTGACCACGCGCCCCGGCCTGAAGACAAGGCGCGTCGATCCGATTTCGGCATGGCGGGTTTCAGCCCGGCAAATCGCCACTGCAGCCTTCACAGCCGTGAGATGCTGGCGCATCAGCCCGGGCTTTTCACGCCCTGCACGAATGTTCTCGATGGCAAACGGTGTGCCCGTCACCATCGACAATGCGAGCGAAGAGCGCAAGATCTGCCCGCCGCCCTCGCCGAGGGAACCGTCGATGATCATCATGGTCTTGGACTTTCGAATGCCTGGGATGTACCGGGGCGCCGGGCGCCCCGGTCTTATCCCTTCACGCAGACGATCTGCCGGAGGGTGTGAACGATCTCGACGAGATCGGCCTGTGCTGCCATCACCGCGTCGATATCCTTGTAGGCCTTCGGCGTTTCGTCGATCACATCGGCGTCCTTGCGGCACTCCACACCGGCCGTATCCGCGATGTGATCGGCGACCGTGAAGGAACGCCTGGCTTGCGCGCGCGACATCACGCGTCCCGCGCCGTGCGAGCACGAGCAGAAGCTGTCAAGGTTGCCCTTGCCCCGCACGATGAAGCTCTTTGCGCCCATCGAACCTGGAATGATGCCCATCACGCCCTCGGCAGCGCGCACTGCGCCCTTCCGGGTGATGAACACGTTCTTCCCGAAATGATGCTCGCGAGCGACATAGTTGTGGTGGCAGTTCACGGCCTCGAGATGAGCCTCGAATGGCTTGTCGATCACCCCGCGCGCTGCCTCGATGGCATGGCTCATCATCACCTGACGGTTCATCATCGCAAAGCTCTGCGCCCACTCCACCGCCTCGACATAATCGTCGAAGTTGGGCGTCCCTTCCGGGAAGTAGGCGAGATCCTCGTCCGGCAGGTTGATGAAGAACCGGCGCATGTCAGCCTTCGCGCGCTCGATGAAATAGGTGCCGATGGCATTGCCGACGCCGCGCGACCCGGAATGCAGCATGAACCAGACACGATCCTCCTGATCGAGGCAGACCTCCAGAAAGTGGTTGCCGGTTCCGAGCGTTCCGAGATGGCTCGCGGTGTTCGCCGAAGCGAGCTTGGGATGCTTCTCGATGATCGACCTGAAGCCGGCCTCAAGGCCCGTCCAGCCGTCCTCGGCGGCCTTCGGCAGGTTGTGCCAGGAGCCGACATCGCGCTTGCCGCGCCCCACCGAGCGCCCATGCGGCACCGCGCGCTCAAGCGCCGAGCGCAGGGGGAGCAGCGTATCTGGCAGATCGGAGGCGACCAGCGAGGTGCGCACCGCCATCATGCCGCAGCCAATATCCACGCCCACGGCTGCGGGGATGATCGCGCCGAGCGTGGGGATGACCGAGCCGATCGTCGAGCCCTTGCCGTAATGGACGTCCGGCATCACCGCCATCCACTTGTAGATGAACGGCATGGAAGCGGTGTTGAGGAGCTGGCGCTTCGACGATTCATCGACCGGTACGCCGCGCGTCCACATTTTCACCGGCGCGGCC
>JBIPLL010000128.1:0-6911 GCA_044368425.1 Beijerinckiaceae bacterium | reverse complement strand
CGGTCGCATCCTCATGGCGCAGCGGCCTGAGGGGAAACAGCTCGCGGGGCTCTGGGAGTTCCCGGGCGGCAAGGTCGAGCCCGGCGAGCGCCCGGAAGAGACGCTGATCCGCGAATTGCACGAGGAACTCGGCATCGTCGTCAAGGAAGCCTGCCTTGCGCCGCTCACCTTCGCGAGCCACGGCTATGAGAGCTTCCACCTTCTCATGCCGCTCTATATCTGCCGGCGCTGGGACGGCACGCCCGCCTCGCGCGAGGGCCAGGCCCTGCGCTGGATCAGGCCCGGCAAGCTACGGGAACTGCCGATGCCGCCCGCCGACGAGCCGCTGATCCCGCCGCTCATCGACCTTCTCGGCCCCTGACGGACCTCACCAGGCCGCCTCGTAGATCGCCAGCGCATCCGGGCGCGTCACCGGGCGCGGATTGTTGACTAGCAACCGCTCCTGCTTCATGGCGTCGTCCGCCAGCATGGCCAGCGCATCATGCGGCACGCCGGCATCGCGCAACCGCGCGGGCAGCCCGATCTCGGCGATCAGATGTTCGAGCGCCTCGACAAAGGCGCCGCCCCGGCGCGCACTTGCGATCTCGCCAAGCCAGGGAAAGGCGCAAGGCGCAATCTCCGCATAGGCGTCGTTGGCAGCCGGCAGGTTGAAGCGCAGCACATGCGGCAGCACCAGCGCGTTCGACAAGCCATGCGGCAGGTGGAAATGCCCGCCCAGCGGATAGGCCAGCGCATGCACCGCCGCGACCGGCGAATTGGCGAAGGCCTGCCCCGCCAGCATCGAGCCCCGTAACATCTGTGCCCGCGCTTCAGGATGCGTGCCCTCCCGCACCGCCGAGCGGATGGCATCGCCCAGCAGCCGCAGGGCCTCGCGCGCCATCATCCGTGACATGGGATTGTTGTTGGGGCTCGCAGAGGCATAGGCCTCGATGGCATGCACCATCGCGTCGATCCCGGTCGCCGCCGTCACATGATGGGGCAGAGCATGGGTGAGCGCGGGATCGAGCACTGCGATATCAGGCAGCAACACGGGCGAGACCACGCCCTTCTTTTCGTGCGCACCGGTGGTGACGATCGCGATGGGCGTGACCTCCGAGCCCGTCCCTGCGGTCGTGGGCACCAGCACGAGCGGCAGGCGCGCACCCTTGACCTTCTCGACGCCATAGATGTCGGACAAGGCCTCGCCCGACCGAGCAAGAAGCGCCACGAGCTTGGCGGTGTCGAGACACGACCCGCCGCCCAGCCCGATCACCGCATCCGCTTGCGCCTCGCGTGCGGCAGCAACACCGGCGAGGATCACGCTCTCCGGCGGGTCGGGCTCGACATCGCCAAACACTGCGACATCGACATGCGCCGCCTTCAAGGCCTTGAGCGCCGGATCGAGAAGATGCGCACCGAGAATGCCGCGATCCGTGACCACGAGCACACGCCGCCAGCCGGCGGTTCTGGCAACGGTTCCGATCTCGCGGCTGCGCCCCTCCCCGAACAGGATCGTGCCGACGCTGCGAAACACAAAGGGCTGCATGGCATCCTCCAGCCGCAGGCCATGCGGATCGAACCGGGACGCCGGCCTGCAAGGCGCAGTGTGGAGCCAGCGTCCCTGCTTTGGCAATCGGGGAACGGCCTCGACGCCACACGCCCCCCTTCCCACGTGCGGGGAAGGGTCGGGGATGGGGCCGGAAGCAGTCAGGCCGCTTTCCGACGAAGTGATAGCGGTAGCGGACACCGCACTACGCCCGCCCTGTCGATCGGCGCTTCGCGGAACGAACAAGCGGAAAAAGCATACGATTGCGTCGCCATGCTTGGGTGGATTATCTTCTGCGGCATCGTTGGATGGAAAAAGATGGCAGCAAGCAAGTCACTCGAAGAAATCAAGAAGGACCTCGTCGCGGCGCTCGCCCCAATGGAAGGCCTCGACAAGTTGTTCATCATCACCGACGAGCGGACGGGTGCGAGGTATTGCGATTGCCACGTTCGCGGCAGCAAGTTCGTTGAGCTTGCAACCCCCGACGCCCCGCTCGATCCGGACGAGCAGGGCGACTATCGCGCCAACCGCGACGTAGTCAGCAACGCCCCGGCGTTCGCGAAAATGAAGATCGACGCTAAGTTCCGGCGTAGCTTCAGCGGGATCGTCGCAGAGTATTCGCACGAGACATCGATCGAAAAACCGCTGCTGATCATCGGCGGTCAGCATCGCTACCACGCCATCAAAGAGGCATTCGAATCCGGCGTCGACGAATGGCACGGCGTGAAGATTTATCTCGATCTGACGACCGAACAGCGGCTCGATGCCCAGCTGATATCCAACACTGTGATTGCAGTATCTTCGGACCTCTTCGACCGCATGCACGAGACGGTGACCGGACCCCAGCTTCGCGACTGGTGTCAGTCAGTCGGTTTGCTCAATCCGGGCGAGGACTTCGCGGATCGAAAGTCGCGCGGCGCCGTCACCGTGCAGACGGCCCGCACGTTCATTGTGAGCTACTATGCTGGGAAAGAGGTTTCATCGACCGAATTCGACGCCAAGGAGACCTTGCCGCCGATCACGGTCACGGGGCAGCACGACGCTGTATGGGATGGAGTCAAAACTGCTAACCCCAACCTCTGGACGGATATCGAGTTGAGGCGGGCTGGTCAGGAATTTGCGCGTCTCGCCGCAGCTCAGAGGAAAGCGTTCGAGGGCAAGAGGCCGAAGCCGCCGGTCGATTATCCTGAAAAGGCCAGTAATTTGGCCCTCCTTACCGCCTGGGCGTTCGTGGCGGGTGTTCTGCGTACAAACGCCGTGCGCCTGCAACGGCACTACGCCCTAGCCGACACCACCGGTCATGATCCGTTGAACGTCGGCGCGCTCGTAAAGGGGCGTCACAAGTCTGACACCGATCAATATCGCGGGCTTGGCTACCGGACTGATGCAAAAGAGCGCGGCCGTTTTGCCGAACTGTTCTTCCTGCAAGCGGAGGACGGCTCCGGGATCAACAAGGCCAACATCGATATCGCGATCAAGAAATATCACGCCAAGCAAGCTCAGCTTGAAGTCGAGAAAGCGAGAAACGCTCGCGCCAATGGATAGCATCGATACGTTTGCATCGCTTTTGCTCGAAGAGGCGAAGCGGTTCCTGGAGCTGGCCGGTGAGGCCAGCGGAGACGAAGGCGTGAACGCCAACCTTCACGCGAGTATGGTCCTAGCGTTCTGCGCGCTGGAGGCTCACATCAATGCGGTATCGGACGAAATGGCCCTTCAGAAAGGGCTGACAGCGCACGAAAAATCGATCTTGTTGGAGCGGGAAGTTCGACTCGAGAATGGCCAGTATAGGCTGATAAAGAACCTGAAGATGCATCGATTGGAAGATCGAATACTTTTTCTTTTTGCCCGTTTTAGTAAGTCTTTACTGGATAAGGATACCCTCTGGTGGGCGAAGCTGAAGGCGTCGCTGAACGTTCGCAACAAGATATCACATCCAAAGGACGTTACGGCTCTGACAAAGCAGGATGTTGAGACAAGCATCCAAGCAATCGTCGATTGTCTCGACGCGATCTATCAGGCTATATATGGTAGACGGCTGCCGGCTGCCTCTAGGGGGCTTCAGTCCAAATTGACATTCTGACGTTCTTGCAGAAGGGGTTTAATGGCGCTCAATTAAGATATCGATCTTGAAGTTCGACTGTCGGAAGGGCCAAACTGCAGTGTCTTCTTTGCCCGGTCGATCCAAGTTTTTTCGAGGGTAGGCCGAAGGGGCCCAACTTCCGCTTGAACTTGGACGCTTAGCCTTCTACCGATCGTGTACGTATTGTCGATTGGCGTAACACGGGCCACTTTTAAGATCAGCGTTGAACACGTTGAACGGCAATATCGGGGGCGCATAGCCGTCAGCCTTGGGGGTGGCTCAGGACAGGGCGCCGGCGTCGACGGCGCCGTTAACGTCAGCAGCCGTGACGGCCTGACGTCACGCCCCCGGCAGCTTCGTCTCGATGGCGTTGAGTGCATCGGCAAGCCGCGCCTTGGCGGAGCCGGGCCGCAGCGGCTTCTGCTGGCTTTCATGCGGCGCCCAGCCCGACAGCCAGACCACCTCGAAGCTTGCCCGGATGCGCCCGTCCGCATCGGCGTGGCGCTCCTGATAGAGCGCGAGCGCCCGCATCAGCGTCTCGCGACGCAGCGGCCGGCGGGAGCGGTCGGTCAGGGCATTGGTCAGGCCCATGGCACGAAGATCGCGCATGAGGTCGATCGCTGAATCGTAGCGCAGCGTCAGCAGATCGGCATCGGCAACCGGCAAGGCCAGCCCCGCCCGTTGCAGAAGCGCCCCGAGATCGCGCAGGTCGGCAAAGGGCGCGACGCGCGGGCTGGCTCCGCCCTCGACAGCGCTTTCAGCCTCGATAAGCACCGCGCGCAATTCGGCGAGCGTGCGTCCGCCCAGCATGGCCGCCATGAACAGCCCGTCGGGCGCAAGCGCCCGGCGCAACTGCGCGAGCGTACCGGGCAGGTCATTGACACCATGCAGCGCCATCACCGACACGACGAGATCGAAGGCGCCGGCACCGAATGGCAGCACCTCCTCGTCTGCGACCACATCGACGCCCGGCCCCGGCAGGCCGGCAAGCCGCGTGACCTGCACCGCCCCCGGTCGCCCGCGCAGCAGGGCCGCGACGTGATCCGTCGGCGAGCCGAGATCCAGCGCATGAGGGAAGGGACGCAGCACCGCACCGAGCCTCTCGTCGAGATCCTCGGCAAGGCGCGTCATCAGGAAATCGGGATAGCCGAGCGCCAGCGCGCGCTCGAGACGCCGGCGCTGCAGGGCTCGATCAAAAAGCGGCGCGGGACCGGTCGAATGCGTCGCTGACAATCGGGCCTCCGTGCTGCCATTCGCCTGTTTCGAGGCCGAGCCGGCTCTCGTCGTCTCATCCGGCAACGCACAGCCGGGGAAAAGGGACCAGTCGGCCTGTAAGCCGGGTTCTGTATGGCCCCGCGCTTGCGCGCGGAACGTGACGGCTATTCCTCTAGGACGGCCGTTGCCGGCCGCCTCGAGCAACCAACCCGGGCGACGGGTCCGGAGACGGGACCTGACGGACAAGCCGTCGTGTCGCCCCTATTCGGTCTTGCTCCCGGTGGGGTTTGCCGTGCCGTCCGCGTTGCCGCGTCCGCGGTGCGCTCTTACCGCACCGTTTCACCCTGACCGGAGACGCGCCCCGGCGGTCTGTTCTCTGTGGCACTGTCCCTGGGGTTGCCCCCGCCGGGCGTTACCCGGCACCGTGTCTCCGTGGAGCCCGGACTTTCCTCCCCGACGCAAGCGCCGCGGCAGCCATCCGACCGACTGGTGCCCTGCTCTGGTGGGTTTGACCGGCGCGGTCAAGCAGCGACCGCCCGATCGATGATGAAAAAGATAGCCCGTCCCATAATTCAACTTTCAGAAAAAAGAACATTATGATACATAATATCATACATTATATCAAAATATGATGGAGATGGTGGAATGAATGATATAAATCGCCATCTGGCGCCATCGCGCTCCCCCGCTGGCGATCGAGCTGCACCCGACCAGGACTGGGTGCGGTCGACACTGATTGCAAATCAGCCAAGCACTGGCCAGCGGGCAGCGGCTTGTATCGACATGCTCAAGGACGTCGAAAAGCTGTTCTTGAAGCTCAAGACGCTCACTGACTCAGCCCAATATGCACCCGGAGGGCTTGCCGGACAGCTCAGGCGCCCTGAGTTCCGCAGGCTCGTGACGAACCAGCTCACGGACCTCCAGTTGAAAATCAAGACGATGATCGCGCAGTGCGGAGACCTGCTCCCGGCAGCCGAGATGAATCGGGTCCGGGACATCGAGCAACAGGTGAACGACATCGAGGGCAAGCTCCGTGGGGCTTCCGGCGGCCTTGACATCGACTGGTCGGGAATCGCCAACGGATTGACCGAGCTTGGCAAGGGCGCAGCAGCAGGCATCTGGGGGGCAATCATCTGGTCGCTTCAGCAGATTTTCAACCCGGGCAATGCGTCTTGACCAATATGGAGCGCCCATCGTCGGGACCGCACATATCCTTCAGAAGGGGTTTTCCGAACACGTGAGCATGGCATAGTCCGCCCGACATGAGGGAAGATGCGATGCCGTCAGAGACGATCTACGACCGGGATCTGGAAAAGAACGCAGCCAATTACCAGCCGCTGACGCCACTGACGTTTCTTGAACGCTCGGCCGCTGTCTTTCCCGATCGCATCGCGATCATTCATGGTCCCCTGCGCCGCACCTATCGCGAGTTCTATGCCCGCTCCCGTCGCCTCGCCTGTGCGCTGAAGGCGGCCGGGATCAGACGTGGAGACACGGTCTCGGTGATGATGGCCAACACGCCGGGCATGCTGGAATGCCACTACGGCGTGCCCATGACCCAGGGCGTTCTCAACACGATGAACACGCGGCTCGACCCCGCCATCATCGCCTTCACACTCGACCATGCCGAGACGAAGGTGCTGATCACGGACCGCGAATATTCGAAGATCGTGAAGCCTGCCCTCGAGATGGCCAAGGTGCGCCCGCTCGTCATCGACTATGACGACCCCGTTTACGACGGTCCCGGCGAGCGCCTCGGCGACATCGACTATGAGGCCTTCATCGCGACGGGCGACCCGGACTTCAAATGGGCCATGCCCGATGACGAATGGGATGCGATCTCGCTGAACTACACGTCGGGCACGACCGGCGATCCCAAGGGCGTCGTCTACCACCATCGCGGCGCATCCCTGCTGGCGGTCGGCAATGTCGTGACCTGCGGCATGGGCAAGCATCCCGTCTATCTGTGGACGCTGCCCATGTTCCACTGCAACGGCTGGTGCTTCCCTTGGTCGATCAGTGTGGTGGCCGGCACCCATGTCTGCCTGCGCTATGTCCGGGCTGGGGCGATGTATCAGGCCCTGGCCGAGC
>JBIPLL010000466.1:0-3004 GCA_044368425.1 Beijerinckiaceae bacterium | reverse complement strand
TGGCCATAGACCATGCGGCCGAGAAGCTGCTTGCCGGCAAGCCCGGGATTGACCGGAACGACGTCATAGCCGCGCTCGATCAGGTATTTCGTGACGATCCAGCTCGGACGCGCCGGGTTGTCGGAGGCGCCGACAAGCGCGATCCGCTTCACTTCCCGCATGATCGTACGGATATAGACGTCGCTGTAGCTGTCGTGATCCATGTCTGCGTCCCTGTCAGGGGTCGCACCATGGCCAGAAGCGGCGCGCAAGGCAACTGCCCGTCAGGCAGGCCAGACCGGTGCCCTGCGCGCGAGAAAGGCGTCGATGCCCTCGCAGGCGCTCCCGGCCAACATGTTCTCGACCATGATACGGGTCGCATGCGCATAGGCGGCGTCGAGCGGCATGGCGAGCTGCTCGCCGAAGGTGCGCTTGCCCAGTGCCAGCGTTGCGGGAGACTTTTGCGCGATGATGCGCGCCCAGTCGAGGGCGGCGGCCAGCGCATCGCCTGCCGGCACGACGCGATTGACGAGGCCCATGCGGGCGGCATCGGTCGCCGGCACCATCTCGCCCAATAGCAGCATCTCCATCGCGTGCTTGGGTGAGACATTACGCGAGAGCGCGACCATCGGTGTCGAGCAGAACAGCCCGATATGAACGCCCGGCGTGCAGAAGCGGGCGCCGTCGCCCGCAATCGCAAGATCGCAGGTCGCGACAAGCTGGCACCCGGCCGCGGTTGCAATGCCCTCCACGGCGGCGATGACGGGCTGGGGCAGGGTGACGAGACCCTGCATGACACGGGCGCACAGGCCCAACGTCTCCTCGAAAAAGGCTCTGCCGGCGTCAGCATCGGCGCGTCGGGTGGTGAGTTCCTTGAGGTCGTGGCCGGCGCTGAAGACGGGGCCCTCCGCCGCGATGACAACAGCCTGGATGTCGCGGCTGTCCCGCAGGTCGGCGATCAGGGCTTCCATTGCTGCCAGTGTCGCCATCGAAAGCGCGTTGCGACGGTCGGGCCGCGCCAGCGTTGCAATCGCGATGCGGCCCGTGGGCACATCTTCCATCTCGATGCGCAAGGGGGAGGTGGCGTCGGTGGCAATGGTGCCGGTCGATGCGTCTTGCGCCCGTGCGATATCAACCATGTCCGTCTCCAGTCGACCGGCCGCGTTTTCTGGCGATCGGTCGCGCCTTTTGCCGCGCCATCCGTGCGAGGCTTTGCCCATTGTCGGGCGAGCGCGATCGTGGTGCAACCTGTGCCGCCTCGACCGGGACATGCGTCATGACCACTTCGCCGATTCTCGCCATGGACCGCGACGCGGTCAGCGCGTTCCTCGACCGCGAGTTTCCACAGATCCATGCCGGGGGCCGCATCTTCGAGGTCGAGGAGGTCGGGCCGATGCGCGCCCGCCTGCGCTGCCGTTTCGACCCGCGCCTTGTGCGGCCGGGAGGCACGATTTCCGGTCCGACGCTGATGACGCTCGCCGATCTTTCGCTTTATGTGGCGATCCTGGCCCAGATCGGCCCCGTCGCACTGGCCGTCACGACCAATCTCTCGTTCAATTTCCTGCGCAAGCCCGGCCCGGCCGACCTGATCGGCGAGTGCCGCCTGCTCAAGCTCGGCAAGCGGCTGGCGGTTGGCGAAGTCAGCCTGTTTTCGGAGGGAAGCGACGATCTCGTCTGCCACGCAACGGGCACATACGCGATCCCGCCTCGCTGATTTCGCGGTATCATGATACCATAATTGGCAAATATCTGATTTTCATATGCTTTTCGTATCACCGCGATTCGTAGGAGCCATTGACGAAGCGGTGTCAGCAGCTTAAGGGACGCGGGAATGCCGGCCCGTTCGGGGCGGCGCGTTCCATTGGCGAGGATACAAGCGATGAAGACCTTTTCGCTGAAGCCCGCCGAGGTCGAGAAGAAGTGGGTTGTTGTCGATGCAAAGGGCCTCGTGGTGGGCCGTCTTGCGTCGATCGTGGCGATGCGGCTGCGCGGCAAGCACAAGCCGAGCTATACCCCCCATGTCGACTGCGGCGACAACGTGATCGTGATCAACGCCGACAAGGTGGTGTTCACCGGCCGCAAGCGCGACCAGAAAGTCTATTATCACCACACCGGTTATCCGGGCGGCATCAAGGAGCGGACTGCGAAGTTCATCCTGGACGGCCGTTTCCCCGAGCGTGTCGTCGAGAAGGCCGTGGAGCGCATGCTTCCGCGTGGCCCGCTCTTCCGGCAGATCCTCGGCAATCTGCGCGTCTACAAGGGCAGCGAGCATCCGCACGAGGCCCAGCAGCCCGAGGCGCTCGATATCGCCTCGCTCAACCGCAAGAACGTGGGGGCCTGATCATGGCGACGCTGCAATCCCTCGCCGATCTCGGCCAGTCCGCCGTCGCGACCGTGACGGAAGCTCCCAAGCGCGAGCAGAAGCTCGACGCGCAGGGCCGCGCTTATGCCACCGGCAAGCGCAAGGACGCTATCGCCCGCGTCTGGGTGAAGCCCGGCTCCGGCAAGATCGTGATCAATGAGCGCGATCTCGAAACCTATTTCGCCCGTCCGGTGCTGCGCATGCTGCTCCAGCAGCCGCTCGTTGTCGCCAATCGCGTCGGCCAGTACGACGTGATGGTGACGGTGCTTGGCGGCGGCCTGTCCGGCCAGGCCGGTGCCGTGCGCCACGGCATCGCCAAGGCGCTGACCCATTACGAGCCGGATCTCCGGGGCGTCCTGAAGAAGGAAGGCTTCCTGACCCGCGACTCGCGTGTTGTCGAGCGCAAGAAGTATGGCCGCGCCAAGGCCCGCCGCAGCTTCCAGTTCTCGAAGCGCTGATCGCCGCCCTCCGGCATGCAGTTTTCCAGCGGGCGGCCTTCGGGCCGCCCGTTTTTCATTTGAAAGGCTGCTGCCTTCGGGGCGCCCGTGTTTCATTTGAAAGGTTGCGGCCTTCGGGCTGCCCGTTTCTCCCAGGTCAACGTCGTTTCGGAGCCCGGCATGGACAAGCCAGCCATGGATTCCGCCTTTCTCGGCCCGCTCACCG
>JBIPLL010000333.1:0-3917 GCA_044368425.1 Beijerinckiaceae bacterium | reverse complement strand
GGGGCGGCAGACCCGACCTATGCTGGCGCCCTGTCCTTCATGCGCCGCCGCTACAGCCGCGACTTCGCGGCAGCCGATGTCGTGGTCTGGGGGGTTCCCTTCGACCAGGCCGTCACCAACAGGCCCGGCGCCCGCTTCGGGCCGCAGGCGATCCGTCGCGCCAGCGCGATCTTTGACGGTGATCCGCAATATCCCTCCGGGCTCGATCCTTTTGCTCGCCTGAGGGTGATCGATGCGGGCGATGCCCTGTTCGATGTCGGCTATCCGTCGAGCGTGGCGCCGGCCATCGCGGCGCAGGTTGCGCAGATGCTGGATTCCGGCTGCCATCTCGTCACGCTGGGCGGCGATCATTTCATCACGCTGCCGCTCCTGCGCGCGCATGTGCGCCGGCATGGCCCGCTGGCTCTGGTGCAGTTCGATGCGCATCAGGACACGTGGCCCGATGCCGGCGACCGGCTTTCGCATGGCACATTCGTCACGCGGGCCGTTGCGGAGGGGCTTATCGATCCGGCACGGTCCATCCAGATCGGCATCCGGACGGTTGCCCCCGAAAATTTCGGTATCGCGATCGTCGATGGCTATACGGCAGCAGGGCTGACGCCGGCCGGGCTTGCACAGGCGGTGCGGGAGCGCGTCGGCCGCGGGCCGGCCTATCTGACCGTCGACATCGATGTGCTGGACCCGGCCTTCGCGCCGGGAACCGGTACGCCGGTTTCGGGCGGGCTTTCGAGCGGGCATTTGCTTGCCACGCTCTGGGCGCTACGCGACATGGACTGGCGGGGTATGGATGTCGTCGAGACGTCACCGCCCTATGACCATGCGGATATCACCGCCATTGCTGCATCGAGCGTGGTGCAGCATTACATGCAGATTCTGGCGCATCGACAGGCCCTGAACGGGCAGTTGTGTGGCGCGACCAGTGCTTGGGGAGAGTGACATGGCGAGCGTGTTCATCGATGGCGAGGCGGGTACGACGGGGCTTGGCATTCGCGAGCGCCTGGCAGATGTGCCCGGTGTCGAGATCCGCAGTATCGACCCCGCGCGCCGCAAGGATCCGGCTGCCCGTCAGGCGCTAATGGGCGATGTCGATCTGGTCGTGCTGTGCCTGCCGGACGATGCGGCCAAGGAATCGGTCGCACTTGCTGCCGAACTTGGAGCCCGCGCCCCGAAGATTCTCGACGCCTCGACCGCTCACCGGGTCGCCCCGGGTTGGGTCTACGGGTTTGCCGAGCTGGCGCCCGCACAGGCCCAGGCCATCATGCAGGCAAGCCATGTCGCCAATCCGGGCTGCTACCCGACCGGCGCGCTTGGGCTTCTGCGACCGCTCGTCGATGCCGGCCTGCTGGCGCCCGACCATCCCGTCGCGATCAATGCCGTCAGCGGCTATTCGGGTGGCGGCAAGAGCATGATCGAGGCCTATGAGGCGGGCACGGCGCCGGCTTTCGAGCTCTATGGCCTCGGACTGGCGCACAAGCATCTGCCGGAGATCACGGCCTATGCGGGCCTGACGCGACAGCCGATCTTCGTGCCGTCGGTTGGCAATTTCCGTCAAGGCATGCTTGTCAGTGTGCCGCTGCATCTCGATACGCTGCCGGGGCAACCGAAGGCAGCCGATCTCGAAGCCGTGCTTGTCGCACGCTATGCGGGTTCGGACGGGGTTCGTGTCCTGACCGGTGCAGATGCCGCGCTCAAGCAGGGGCGCATCGACGCGCTCGCCCTGAATGATACGGATGGGCTTGAACTGCGCGTCTTCGGCAACGAGGCGAAACGGCAGGCCGTCCTCGTGGCGCGACTCGACAATCTCGGAAAGGGGGCGTCTGGTGCCGCTGTTCAGAACATCCGGCTGATGCTGGGCCTCGTCTGATCCGTTCGTTCAGGACATGAAAAAGCCGGCGCAACCCAGCGCCGGCTTTCGTATTTCGTCGCTCGTTCAGAACAGGAAGTCGCTCTGCGTGATCAGCGACGCGTTGATGTTCTGGATGAGGAATGTGCCGCTCCCAACCGGTCCGCTGACCAGTGTGTTGGCACCTTGCTGGGTGATCGTGAGCTGGCCGAAGGTCAGACCCGAACCACGCAGGTCCAGCCAGTCCATGTTGTCGTCGAAGTCGGCGACGATGTCGTTGCCCCAGTTGCCATTGAACTGATACCAGTCGCGGCTGCCGAGGCCGCCGGAGAGCCAGTCATTACCCTCGCCGCCGTTGAGGGTGTCGTTGCCGCCCTGGCCGTGGATCGTGTCGTCGCCGCGACCGCCGAAGATCGTGTCGGCACCGCCCTGCGCCGCGATGGTGTCGTTGCCGTCGCCGCCCCAGATGACATTGCCGGCATTGCTGCCGTTCAGGACGTCGTTGAAGCCCGAGCCGTGAATGTTCTCGATGCTCGAATAGGTGTCGCCCTGCGCCTCGCCGGTATTGGTCTGGATCCGCATGAAATCGACGCGGACTGTGCCCGGGGCATTGGCATAGGACGCGGTATCGGTGCCCTCGCCGCCGATGAGTGTATCCGCCCCGGCTCCACCCTCAAGCCAGTCATTGCCCGTGCCGCCGTCCAGCGTATCGTTACTCGCCAGGCCAAACAGTTCGTCGTGACCACCAAGGCCGAAGAGCTGGTCGATCCCCGGCGTGCCATAAATGGCAGTTGGTCCGCGATCATCGCCCTCGGTCCCGATCGGTCCGCCGCCCGGTCCACCGCCCTCGATGACATCCGTGACCTGAACCACGAGGTTGCGCTGGATCTGGCCGGCGCCGTCCTGTGCCGTGATGGCGAGGTTGATGGTGCTCTGGGCCTCGAAATCGACGACCTGTCCTGCTTTCAGGAACAGCGAGCCGCCGATGATCTCGAAGCGCGCATCGGAGACACTATAGGTGAAGTTGCGGAAAGCCGGGCTCGTGTCAGGATCGCTGACGGCAAGATCGGCGATCCGGGTTGCGACCGCCGTGTTCTCGGCGAGGCTGACGACATTGCTGAAAACGATGTCCGTCGGTGCCTCGTTCACGTCGCCGACCGAGATGGTGAAGGTCTCGGTCGTGGCATTGCCATCGCCATCCTGCACGCGCACCGCGATGTCGTGTGACGCCGCAGCCTCGAAGTTCAGCGAAGACAGGGCCACGATCTGGCTGCCGTTCAGCGCGAAGCGGCCGCCGGCATCGTTGGTGAGCGAATAGGTGAAGCTGGTATTGCCGCCCGTCGTGGTGGTGGACAGGCTGCCCACGACGGCGTCGGCACCGGCATTCTCGTTCACGCTCGCGTCCGACAACGCGATGTCGAGCGTGGCGCCGTCGTCGCCGGTCCAGTTGGTGACCTGCACGTTCAGGCTGCGGGTGATGCTGCCGGCGCCGTCGCTGACGGTGACCTCGACGGGAATGGTGGCTTCCGTCTCGAAGTCCAGCACCTGCCCGGCTTTGAGCACCAGCTCGCCGTCCTTCACCTCGAAGCGGGCGTCGGAGACACTATAGGTGAAGTTGCGGAAGGCCGCGTTCGCGTCCGGGTCCGTTACGGTCAGGTCGGCAATGCGGGTCTCGGCAGTCTCGTTCTCGACCACGCTCGCGACATTGGCGAAGGTCAGGTCGGTCGGGGCCTCGTTCACATCGCCGATGGCGATGGTGAAGCTCTCGGTCCGGCTGTTGCCGGCGCCGTCCTGCACGCGCACCGAGACCTGATGGCTTGCGGCGGTCTCGTGATCGAGGCCCGTCCCCTCGGCCACGATCTGGTCGCCCTGAAGGCCGAAGCGACCGCCGGCATTCTCGATCAGCTCATAGGTGAAGGTGGTGTTCGAGCCGGTGGTCGTCGTCGAGAGCGTGCCCACGACAGCGCCGGTCGCCGCATTCTCGTTCACGCTCGCGCCCGCCAGCGCGATGTCGAGCGTGGCGCCGTCGTCGCCGGTCCAGTTGGTGACCTGCACGTTCAGGCTGCGGGTGATG
>JBIPLL010000327.1:0-3989 GCA_044368425.1 Beijerinckiaceae bacterium | reverse complement strand
GGCCGATCAGGTGATCGCGGGCAGGAAGGCCGATTTCGCGCACAAGCCGACCGGCACCGTCCCGCACCGCGAGGGTGAAGACGGATTCGCCAGCGTCGCGACCATCGCCAAGGCCTGCAGCCACCTCACCGTTCCATGTTGCCGCACCGGCCGAGAATGCGATTCTATTGGCTATTGTCTAGCACGGAACGTGAAATCGAGCATCAGCAGCAGCGAGGCGCCAGACAGGTGAAAAATGACCCAAGGCGATCCGGCAAATGACGTCGGTCATTAATGTAACGTATTATCATTAACTTGAGGAACGACTCGTTCGAGCCCGCCGCAACCAGTAAGGTGAGGATTACATTTCTCGACCCAAGGTGCAGCCATGGCTGTCGGCAATTCCGGTGCACAAATCACGCAGACTGCGGTGCAGATGCTGATTGATTCCGCCAATAACCAGATGACGATGGCCATGGCTGGCGCGCAGGCCAACAACATTACTGGCGCGGCTCAGTCTATAAAATCAGCATCCGACGCAGCCTTGTCGTCGCTGAGCAACATCACAAGCAAAGCATCCGCGAACGCCGGTCAGATTTTCCGCTAGACTTATTCTGCTGTCATGGAGCCGCACCGCTGTACGGCTCCATTTTCCGTTTGCCGTTTACTTCAGGACTGCCTGCTGAACTGTCTGAGCAGTTGCCTGGAAGTTCTGGAATGCGTTTACAGCGACAGATTTTGTTTTCTGCGCATCTGCCATAACACCCTGGAATTTCTTGATGTTTTCGGCTGACACTTGGCCGTTTTGCCCAGTCTCAGCCAGCGTCTGCGCCTCCTTCGCCACGATCTCGGCGCCATCGGCGTCGCCGCCGCCGCCGCCTTGGGCTTGCGCCTGGAAGGCGGTAGATGGAGACGTCGTAGGAGTTGTAGGCGGAGGTGCAGTACCAACCCGTGCGCCGCTCATGAGCTTTCTCCCAAAACATGAGGGACAATGCCCTCTCAACTCGATATGCAATTCATTTACATATAATCTTCTATGCATCAAGGAATTTTGAATGCATATATATTTCAGACATTCGCATTAATATAAATTTTTATTATAGTTGAGTGATGTGGCTTAAAGCGCTATGATAACATCACGATGCTCATCTGCGATCTCCCCTCTTCCACTCCATCGACCGACACGCCCGGCGTCGCGATGGCCGGGCTGTCGAGAGCTGGATCCGGCATCACGCGCTGCATCGGACTGCCTTTCGCCGTTGCGCTTCTGCTGGCACCGCCGGCCTTGCAGGCGAGCGAACCTGCCCGGCCATCGTCGGTCGTGCCGCTCGGCATGCAACCCAAACCCATGGTCATTCCCGGATTGTCCGGCCCTGCCCGGCTTCAGGGCGCTGGCGCGGGCGCCGGCGGGTCACGCCCCGGTCCAGCTCAGTCCACAGGCGCGGCCGGCGAAACCACCACGCAAGGGATGCCAGCCTCGCCACTTTCGATGGTGCGCGTGAACTACATGGTGATTGAGCAGCCGCTTTCGGCGGCGTTGGTCGAGCTCGCGGCGCTGGCCAATCTGTCGCTGATTGTCGACGGGCGGCTGGATGCAATGCTTGTGCAGGCCTCGCTCACCGGCCAGTTGCAGGATGTCCTGGACGAATTGTCGCGTCGCCACGGCTTCGAATGGAGCCTGACCTCCGGCACCATCGAGATCACGCCCAGTGACGGGGTCGTCAGCCGGTCGATCAAGACAACGGGCCTGACCGAGGAGCGGATCGCCAACCTGCTTGCCGCGGCGGGCATCGAGGATGCGCGCGGGCGCATCACCTTCGACCCCGCGACGCAGGTCCTGCGCATCAGGGGGGCGCCGCGCTTCGTGGCACGCGCGGAGGCTGCCATCCTCGTCGTGGCCGAGAAGGAAGACAGTATTAACGTTGTCCGCTTCGGACGCACGTCCCGCGTGATTGGACCGTAGTGTTATCTCATTACGTGTAATACATTATGGGCTGATGCGATTGGCGCATTGGACGTGAGCCCATGGTCGGACCTGTCGAGCGGGGAGCCCCAGCCTATTCCGTGACGGAGGCGCAGGCACCGCAAGCCATCGAGCGCTTCGAAGCGCACCGGGACATGGAACTGGGCCGCGGCAGCGTGCCGGGTGCCAACAGCCCCTCCATTGCCAATTACCGGATCGACGGCAGCGACCCAATGAGCATGCTGCGCAATTTCGGCAACCGGTTCATGGCCACCGAGAAGGATTTCAACCAGCAACTCGACCGGATGACGGGAAAGGCGGTGGCCAGGGACTGGCGCAGGATCGCGGCTCTGACATCCAGATCGACAGGGACGGCGCGCGGTCGAGCACGGGTGCCGGTTCGTTCCCGGATATTCTGGCACGGGCTCCGTTCGACCAATCGGCCCGGCAGCCGATGCCTGGCAGCAATGAAGTGCCGCTCGATGCGCCCATCGGCAGCGATCCGACCACCGACGCCGTGCGCTCGGTCATGGGTTCGGCCCATGCCACAATGGACATGGCCATCGAGGGTGTGAAGCTGAACAACACGATGATGACCATGCAGAAGCTGCAAGCCTTTGCGCAGATCGGCACCGAAATCGGCAAGGGCGCCATCAGCAGCCTGCTGAAGGCGCAGTAATTGCGATCGTTTTGCAACGCTGTAAAGTATCAGTCCGTTAACCATATTATCACTAGGCTGCCAGTCGCGCGGATCGAATCTGGCGGGCGAGGACGCACGATCGGCCGAGGGGCGGCACCCGCTCCGGGCGTCGGCATCCTGCATTCGGACACAGGCGGGCAGGCAAGGTGACAGCGTCGGGCAAGCGCAGATGACAGGACCGCGGCTGCCGATCGTTCTCGTGCTGGCCGGCCTTCTGGCCGCTTGCCAGAGCGAAGTCTATCGCGGCCTCAACCAGCGCGATGCGAATGCAATGCTGGCGCTCCTTACCCGCAACGGGATCGAGGCGAAGCGCGAGACCGTGGATGCGACGACCTATCGCATTACGGTGCCGGAAAAGGACGTGACACGCGCCATCGACCTCCTGCGCGCGGCCGGACTGCCGCGGGAGAGCTTCCAGTCCTTCGGCGAGGTGTTTCGCGGCGACGGGCTCGTCGTCTCGCCCTATGAGCAACGCGTGCGGATGATGTTCGCGCAGAACCAGGAGCTGACGCGCACGATCACCGGTATTGACGGCGTCGTCAGCGCGCGGGTTCACGTCGTCGTGCCGGAGCTTGATCTGCGAGGCCAGCCGCAGACGAAGCCGACCGCGTCCGTGGCCGTCCACTATCGGCCAGGTGTCGATACGAGCGAGCTTGCGGCCAAGATCCGCGCGATGGTCGCCAACGGGGTGCAGGGCCTCGCCTATCGCGACGTGTCGCTCTCGTTTTTCACCGCGCAGGAACTCGCCGGGGCGGACCTCCCGATGCCGGCTTCAGCCGCGCAGAGAGCTTCGGCTTTGCAGTCCGGCCCCGCGCAAGCCTCGCGGGAGGCAGCCGCGCCGACCGCATTCCGGCCGCCCCAGTTGCGCCCTGCCCGGCCAGCAGAGCCGATCCATGACCCCGCCGATACCGGGCTGATCCAGTCCGTGCGGCGGAACGCGGCGCTGGGCCTGTGGGGGCTTGCCGGACTGAGTGCACTGGCAGGGCTTGTGATGCTGGTCCTGTCGCTGATGGGACCGGAGGCGACCGGGCGCATCAAGCTTGGGAAGAAACAGCCTCAGAAGGCCAGGGAGGCGTGACATGGCCGGCGACGAACAGGCAACCGACGACACCATTTCCGCAGGGCAAGACCGCATCGGCGGGCCGGCCGTGCAGGTCAGGATGCTCCCCCAGGTGCTGCGCGAATTGCTGCGGGGCGAGGCCCTGATCGAGCAACTCATCAATCCCGAGCAGGGAGCGCGCGCGATCGGCCTGCCCTTGCAGATCTACGAGGCGCTGACGGCGCCGGGCAGCCGCGTGCGCCGACGCATCACAGCCCAGGTGGTGTCGACACTCCTCCACGGGACGG
>JBIPLL010000489.1:0-2898 GCA_044368425.1 Beijerinckiaceae bacterium | reverse complement strand
CATGGGCCTGCCCCTGCCCGCGAACCACGAGGAACTCGCGCAGGCTGCGCTGGTGGCAGGGCTCGCAACCATCCTGCAGGCGCAGGGGGGCATGATGACACGCGCCGAGTTCGCGGAGATCGAGGCCGCGTTCGGCGGCGCCGTCACCCGGCTTGCGCTCGATATGCGCCGGATCGCCCCTCCCCTGCCTGTCACGGGCGTCGCCAGGCTGTCCGGCGAGCCGGAGGCGGCCGAGCGGCTGGGCTACCGGCTGATCCTGAGCCATGCCGGGGATCGCCTTCCCACCTATGAGCACCTGCTGCGCATGTTCGTGCCGGCGAGCCACGTCGCAGACCTCGACAGCATGACGTCGCCGCCAGTGCCGGCACTTGCCGCCAGACATCTCGTGACGACCGTCATGCAGGCGCTCTGGCACGGCCACCTGCCCGCGAACGAGCAGGCGTCGACATGAGCGACAATCCGAGCTTCGTTGCCAGCCGCAGGGTGCTGACGCCGCAGGAGCTGAACTGCATCGTCGAGGCGACGCAATTCCAGATCGAGACACGGCGCATCCTGGGCCGTGTGCAGCAGGAGGCCGCCGAAGCGCGCGATGCTGCGCGGCAGGAGGGCTATGACGAAGGCTATGCGGAGGGTGTGCGCAGCGCCATGGAGGACATGGCCGAAGCCGTCCAGAACGTGCGGGCTGCGCTGCTTTCGGCCGAGAATGACCTCGCCGCCATCGTCCTCACCGCGATCGAGAAGATGATCGGGAGCCTTGAGCCGCACGATCTGGCCCGCCGTGCCGTGATCAGGGCGCTCAAGGACGCAACCGATGCCGTCTGGGTCTCGATCCATGTCGCACCGGAGGACCATCCCTCAATCGCGCGCGATACGGCGGAGCTTTCAAACGCCGCGGGCGGCGCGTCGATCCGCTCCATCCAGTCCGATCCGCTGCTCAAGCCCGGCGAAATGCTGATCGAGACGCCAAAGGGACGCATCCATGTCGGCCTGCGGCAGCAGATGGCACGGCTGCAATCGGGCATGGGGAGGGTCGCGACATGAGCGCGGACGGAAGCGAGGGCCAGAGCCGGGCGACGGGCCAGCTTGCCGTCGCGGACGTGCCGCATTTCGGCGAGAGCCTTCGGCGGCTGCGCACCGCAGTCCAGAACATCGAGACGCGCCAGCCGTCGGGGCGGCTTCTGGCCGTGAGCGGAACGCTCGTGCGCGCCGAACTGCCCGGCGCGGAGGTTGGCGAATTGTGCGAATTGCGCGACCCCGATACGGGGCGCATCCGGCATGCCGAGGTTGTCGGCATCGAGGGCAACGTGGTGTTCCTCGCGCCCTATGGCGGCATTGCGGGCCTGTCGATCCGCAGCGAGGCCATCGGACTGGGGCGGGCGGCCAGCGTGCTTGCCGGCGATTTCCTGCTGGGAACCATGGTCAATGCCTTCGGCGAAGTTGTGGCCGTCGGCCCGAACGGACCGGTTCAGCCCGGCCCGGAAGCGGAGGTCAGGCCGATCTCGGGGCCGGCGCCCGATCCGCTGACGCGCCAGCCCATCGACCGGGCATTGTCGGTGGGCGTGCGCTGCATCGACGGCGTTCTGACCTGCGGCGAAGGCCAGCGCATGGGCATCTTCGGCAATGCCGGCGGTGGCAAGTCCACGCTCATGAGCCAGATTGTCTCCAACACCGTCGCCGATGTCGTGGTCGTGGCGCTGGTCGGCGAGCGCGGGCGCGAGGTGAACGACTTCGTCAGCCATGCCCTGACGCCGGAATCGCGCAAGCGGACGATCATCGTGGTCGCGACATCCGACCGCCCGTCGGTCGAGCGCATGCAGGCCGCCCTGACCGCGACCGCAATCGCCGAACATTTTCGCGACCGCGGCATGAAGGTCGTGCTTTTCGTCGACACGGTCACGCGTCTGGCACGCGCCCTGCGCGAGATCGGGCTCTCGGCAGGCGAACCACCCGGCCGGCGCGGCTTTCCGCCGTCGGTCTATTCGACGCTGCCGCAATTGCTGGAGCGGGCCGGCCCCGGCGAAAAGGGATCGATCACGGCCTTCTATACCGTGCTTGTCGAAGGCGACATCGCGAGCGACCCCATCGCAGAGGAGGTCAAGTCGTTGCTCGACGGGCATATCATCCTGTCGGACAAGCTCGCATCGCAGGGGCATTACCCGGCCATCGACATCCTGACGAGCCGCAGCCGCCTGTTCACCGCCGTCGCGCGTCCGCCGCACCAGAAGGCGGCATCGCGCGTGCGGGAACTCTACGCGAAGTATCAGGAACTCGAGCTTCTCATCCAGGTGGGCGAGTACAAGGCCGGCTCGGACCCGACGGGCGACGAGGCCGTGGCAAAGATCGACCGCATCCGGCGGTTCCTGCGGCAGGGCACGGTGGAGCAGGCCGAGATGCGCCAGACCCTCGAGCAATTGCGTGAGCTTGCCGGCTGATGCGCGCGAAGATCCTGCGCCTCGTCCGACTGCGCGAGATCCGACGGGACTCCAGCCGCCGCAGCTTCAGCCAGGCGCGGGACGAACTGCAAGCGCGCGAGAGGACGCTGGCGGCGCTCGCCGAGGAGCGCCGGCGACTGGAGCGGGACACGCTCGGCCTGATGCAAACCCTGGCCCGGGACGGGAGCATCATGACCAGCGCCGATCTGGCCTCGCTCCAGCGCGGGATTGCGGCCGGACGGATCGCCATCGGACGGATCGAGGGACGGATCGAGCAAGCCCGATCCGCGCGCGAGACCGCCGCAGCCGCCATGCGCGAGGCGGCGAAAGCCCTGCGGCTGGCGGAGCAGAGCCTCGACCAGATCGGGATCCTCGACGCACGGCTCGCCGAGGAAGAGCAGCGCGAGTTCGAGCAGCAGGAAGAAGCGGAATCGGAGCGGATCCCGCGCGCGGTCAAGCCGGGCAG
>JBIPLL010000125.1:0-6962 GCA_044368425.1 Beijerinckiaceae bacterium | reverse complement strand
CGCAGGATCGTGCCCTCCGGCCCGCCCGACACGGTCAGGATATCGTCGCCGCCCTTTACCGACCCGGCGAGCGATTCCCCCGCATCCCCGACGACGCGCATCAGCGCCGGAGCCGCCAGATACTCATTGAGGTCGCCCTCGATTCGCAGGGTAATCGTGTCGGCGCCGAGCGTGGCTGTGCCGCTGGCCGTACCGTCGACGTCCCCGGACAGCCGGATCTCCCAAGCATGGGGCCACTCGACCTGTCCCCATGTCAAATCCTTGAAGGTAACCTCGATCCGGTCATTGCCCGCGCGCGCCTGTCCGTCGATGTCGCCACCGGCATCCCCGGCGACATGCAAGTTGCCCGCGAAGCGCTCGACCGTGATCGTGTCATTGCCGGCCAGGCTCCGGTCGCGCAGATTGCCGCCCGCATCGCCGAAAATGAGATGCTGGGGCATTTCCTCTTCGGGCCATGTGCCGGCTGAATCCAGAGCCGGATCATCCGCGAGCACGATCCGGTCATTGCCGCCCTTGCCGCCCTCGAGCAGGTCGCCGCCCGCATCCCCGTAGACGCGGTTCTCCGATGCCGCTCCAGACAGGGTGATCGTATCGGCCCGACCGGTGCCGTTGGCGTCGATGTTTCGCCCGGCATCGCCGAAGACGACATTGGTGCTGAGATAGCCCGCACCCGTGATCGTGTCGCGCCCGCCAATAGCCTGGTCCGAAATGTCGCGCCCGGCATCGCCATAGATCCAGGTGATCTTGCGCTTGTCCTCGTCGACGAAGCTGGGAGGCACATAGCTCTCGCCAGCCACGATCACGTCGTTGCCGCCGCGCCCGTGCTTGTCGAGATCAAGCCCCGCATCGCCGAACAGATAGCTCTCGGCCCGCGCGCCCCCGCCATGGATCGTGTCGTTGCCTGCGAGATAGCCGGTAAAATGGCCGCCCGCGTCGCCATAGATGAAGTTGCGGGACCACCAGTCGCCCCCCTTCAGCACATCATGGCCGCCCTGACCGGACTGGCGGATGTTCCCGGCCGCATCGCCGAAGATATGGTTGACGGTGATGAGGTCGACCGGATCGACGGCGGGGCGGGTCGTTCCGCCCTGGATCGTGTCGTTGCCGCCGCGCGCCCGTCCAAGAATGTCGCCGCCGGCATCACCGAAAAGCCGGTTGAAACCGCCGTCATCGGCGCCCGACAACCGGTCGGCACCGCCGCGCGCCAGATCGAGCAGGCTCCCGCCCGCATCGCCGTAGAGATCGTTGTCCTCACCCTGCACGCCGGTCAGGGTCTGGTCGCGTCCCGTTTGCCGCTTGACGAGATTGCCGGACGTATCACCGAAACGGATTGCCATCGCTCTCTCCTCCGATCTGGTCGAACCGGCCGGTGCGGGCTGTTGCCGCAGGCGCCGTCACGCGCGCCTGGAGCACCCTTGCCCGTCCCGTCGCCGAAAGCCGGCCACGCAGGAAGCCAACGTCCCAGAGTGGTACATCAGCGACAGTACAGCCTTGCGCTGCATCAAGGCCGGAGTTTCCGAACGCGACGCCGGCCTATTCGCAACGCTGCATGTCCCGCCTGCAAGGCTTGGACTTATCAGCGGGGCTTCGGCTCTCTAGGGTGCGCACCGGAACAGGCGCCTCGCCTTGCGACGAACAGGCCGAATGGCCGGGAGTGGACCCGATGAAACTTCTGCGTGACTTCACGCCGCCCGGTCGATCGATGGCCGTTGCATCGACCGCCATGGCCGCCACCTCGCATCCGGCCGCGACGCTGGCCGCGCTCGACGTGTTGCGCGCCGGCGGCAACGCCATCGACGCGGCCATCGCTGCGGTCGCGCTGCAATGCGTTGTCGATCCGCACATGACCGGCATCGGCGGCGATTGCTTCGTCATCTATGCGCCGGCCGGCAAGGCGCCCATCGCCTATAACGGCTCGGGCCGCGCACCCTCGCGCCTCACGCTCGAGGGACTGCGCGCCAGGGGCGTGGCGGGCGCCGTCCTGCCGGACGAGTCGGTTCACGCCGTCACCATTCCCGGCGCCGTTGATGCCTGGACACGCCTGTCGCAGGATCACGGCAAGGTCGGGCTCGATGTCGCGCTTGAACCCGCGATCCGCGCCGCGCGCGAGGGCTTCGTCGTCGCCCCGCGGGTGGCCTGGGACATGTCCCGCACGGCAGGCCGCCTCAAGGCTCATCTGAACGGGGCGGCCTCGCCCTATCTGCCGGGCGGAGAAGCGCCGGGCGTCGGCGCGAAGCTGACGCTGCCCGCGCTCGCCGCCACGCTCGAGACCATCGCCCGCAAGGGACGCGCCGGATACTACGAAGGCGAGATCGCGGCCTCGATGGCGGCCCGCCTCAAGGGGCTCGGCGGTTTCCACGAGGCGGACGACTTCGCCTCCCATCGCGGCGAATATGTCGAGCCGATCAGCGCGAGTTATCGCGGTTACACGCTGCATGAATGCCCGCCCAACGGTCAGGGCCTGACGGCGCTCCTCATCGCGAAGATCCTTGAAGGCTTCCCGCTCGACGGCAAGGACCTCACGGCTGCCGACCGCGTGCATCTGCTGGCCGAGGCGACCAAGGCCGCATATCGCCTGCGCGACCGCGTCGTTGCCGATCCCGCCCACACGGCCGTCGATGTCGCGGGCGTGCTGTCGCAGGCCAATATCGCCGCCATGCGCGCGCCGATCACGCTCGGGAAGGCGCTGCCGGCCGAGACCTGGGACGGGCCGGTCCACAAGGACACGGTCTATGTCACCGTGGTGGACGGTGACGGCAATGCCTGCTCCTTCATCAACTCGCTGTTCCACGCCTTCGGCTCGGGCATCGTTTGCGGCAAGACCGGCGTCGTCTTCCAGAACCGGGGCTGCGGCTTCCGCCTCATCGAGGGGCATGCCAACTGCATTGCCGGTGGCAAGCGCCCGCTCCACACGATCATTCCGGCCATGCTGACGAAGGACGGGCGGACTGTCATGTCCTATGGCGTCATGGGCGGCCAATATCAGGCGACGGGCCACGCCCATGTGCTGAGCCGCATCGTCGATTGCGGCGACAATCCGCAGGCGGCGTCGGACTATCCGCGCAGCTTCGTCACGCCCGAGGGCCTGACGCTGGAGCCGGCCTTGTTCGATTGCCTCGGCGCCGATCTCGCGCGGCGAGGCCACAAGGTCGTGCCGGTCGACGAGCCCATTGGCGGCTGCCAGGCCATCTGGATCGACCACGAGCGCGGCGTGCTGCTTGGCGGTTCCGATCACCGCAAGGACGGCATGGCGCTCGGCTACTGACGCCTAGGAGGACCAGTTGCGGGCAAACTCGCCATAGAGCGTGAGCCCGCCACAGGCCACCAGCGTCTGCCCGGTGACATAGAGCGCGTCGTCGCTTGCCAGAAACGCGAAGAGCGGCGCCATCATCTCCGGCGTCGCGGCAAAGCCCATCGGGATATGCGCCTCCACGTCCGCCTTCTTCACGGGGTCGTGGATCCAGCTTTCATTCATGTCGGTCATGACAGCGCCCGGTGCCACCGCGTTGACGCGGATCGCGTCGGCCGCATGTTCGAGCGCCAGCGTGCGCGTCAGATGCGCGAGCGCCGCCTTGCTCGCCGCATAGGCGAGGTAGCCGGGCTTCGGAATGATCTCGTGCACGCTCGATGTGTTGATGATCGCGCCGCCACCCGGTCGTGACAGGAAATGCGCGATGGCCTCGCGCGCGGCAATAGCCGCACCCGTCAGATTGACGTCGAGAATGCGGCGGAAAAGCGCGGCATCGAAGCTGGCGCCGGGCGTCGGCGCCTGCATGCCGGCATTGTTGACGAGCAGGTCGAGCCGCCCGTGCCGGGCCACCACATCCGCGACCATCGCCTTCACGGCTGCCTCGTCGGCCATGTCAGCCCGCACGACCTGTGGCGCGGCAAGCCCGGCTTGCGCGAAGGCGTCAAGCGTCTCCGCGACACCGTCCGTATCGTCGCGATGCGCGATGGCGACCCGCGCGCCCTCCTGCGCGAAGCGCAGCGCCACCGCCCGCCCGATCCCGCGCGATGCGCCCGTCACGAGGGCGACGCGGTCAACGAGCCGACGGGGAATGGCGGGATCGGTCATGCTCAATGCCCTTTCGCTGGTGCCGGCCACTGATCCGACAACGCTCCGGGACCATCCCCGATCCGCGCCACCCAGGCAATCACGCGCCGCGCCCTCAATAATAGGCGAGCGCCCGCGTTTTTCCCCAGAACACCCGATAGGCAAAGATCGTGTACCCGATGATCGTCGGCAGGACGACGAGGGCGCCCACGAAGATGATCATCAGGCTTTCAGGTGCGCTCGCTGCCTCCCAGACGGTCAGCTTCTCGGGCACCACATAGGGGTAGAAGGAATAGGCAAGCCCGTGGAAGCCGAGCAGGAAGATGCCCACGGCCCCGGCAAAGGGCACCCAGGCCCAGCGGTCGTCCGGTCGCGGCAGGCTGCGCAGCATCGACCAGAGCAGCGCGAACAGGCCCGCCGTCACGAGCGGAATGGGTAGGAGCAGGAAGAAGGTCGGCAGCGAGAACCACTTCTCGAAGATGCGCGCGCTCACCCACGGCGTCGCAAGCGACACGAGCACCATGCCGGCAGCGGCCATCCACAGGGTGCGCCGCGCCCAGCGCACGGCCCGCTTCTGAAGATCGCCCTCGCTCTTCATGATGAGCCAGCCGGCGCCGATGAAGGCATAGGCGGCCATCAGGCTGAGGCCCGTGATCAGGCCGAAGAGATGGCTGTGCAGGCCCCGTTCCAGCCCGAGAATGTAGATGCCGAGCATGTAGCCCTGCGTGAAGGCGGCAAGCCCCGAACCGAAGATGAAGGCGCGGTCCCACCACGCCTTGTGCTCGGCCTGCGCCTTGGCACGGAAATCGAAGGCGACCCCGCGCAGGATGAGACCGACCAGCATCAGTGCGGTCGGCAGGTAGAGCGCCGTCAGGATCGTGCCATGCGCGGCCGGGAAGGCGACGAGCAAAAGCCCGACGCCAAGCACGAGCCAGGTTTCGTTCGCATCCCAGAACGGCCCGATCGAGGCGATCATCGTGTCCCGCTCGTGTTCTCCGGCACGGGACATCAGCAAGCCGACGCCCAGATCATAGCCGTCGAGGATGACATAGGCTGCGATCGACACACCCATCAGCACCGCGAAGGCGACGGGCAGCCAGACCGGCGATTGCGCCATGATGTCGGCAAACATCGCGTTCTCCTCAGCTCAGGGCCACAGCCGGCACAGGCTCGCCGCCAAGCGCCGGCGCATGAGTCACCGGCTTGCCGGCGAGGCGCGCGAGATGGAACAGGACCGCCACATAGGCGACGATCAGCACCAGATAGAGCGCGAGATAGATCGCGAGCGTCGTCCCGATCATCATGGCGGGCACGGCAGAGGCCGCGTCACGCGTCGTCAGCACACCCGTCACCAGCCAGGGCTGGCGGCCGATTTCGGTGACATACCAGCCCGCCAGCGTCGCGACCCAGCCCGAGAAGGCCATGGCGACGAGCCCGCGCGCCAGCATCGGTGACACCTCGCGCCGCCGCCAGAGCTGGAACGCCGCCACCCACGACACCGCCAGCATCAGCAACCCCATGCCCACCATGATGCGGAAGGCGAAGAACACGGGCGCGACGGGGGGATGCTCGCCCTCAAACTCGTTGAGCCCCGGCACCACGCCAGCCGGATCGTGCTTGAGGATGAGGCTCGCACCATTGGGGATGGCGATCTCGAAGCGGTTCTCGCGGGCCTGTTCATCGGGCCAGGCGAAGAGCACGAGCGGGACATTGCCGCGCGTGTCCCAGTTGCCCTCCATTGCCGCGACCTTGGCGGGTTGGTGCTCGAGCGTGTTGAGCCCGTGCATGTCGCCCGCCAGGATCTGGAGAGGGATGAGCACGGCGCCGATGGTGACGCCGGTGCGCATGGCCGCCATCACGCCCGCCCCCCGGTCGCCCTTGATCCAGCGATAGGCAGACAGTCCGGCGATCAGGAACGCAACCGTCAGGCCCGAGGCCAGCAGCATGTGCACGAGCCGGTAGGGCATGGACGGGTTGAAGATGATCGCCCACCAGTCGACCGCATGGACCACGCCATCGCGGATCTCGTGACCGGCAGGCGTGTGCATCCACGAATTCAGCACGAGGATCCAGAAGGCCGACATCGTTGTGCCGAAGGCGACAAGGAAGGTCGCGATCGTGTGCGCCCGGTTCGAGACCCGGTTGAAGCCGAACAGCATGATGCCGAGGAAGGTCGCTTCAAGGAAGAAGGCTGTCAGGACCTCATAGGCCAGCAAAGGCCCCGCCACATTGCCCACCTTCTCCATGAAACCGGGCCAGTTGGTGCCGAACTGGAACGACATGGTGATGCCGGACACCACACCCAGCGCGAAGGAGAGGGCGAACACCTTCACGAAGAAGCGATACGCATCCATCCACTTGTCGTCGCCCGTGGCGTTGAAGCGCAGCTTGAAGAACAGCAGCACCCACCCAAGTGCGATGGTGATGGTCGGGAACAGGATATGGAACGAGATATTCGCGCCGAACTGGATGCGCGCGAGCATCACGGGATCGAGCGAGGCAAGCATCACGTTTCTCCATCGGGGGCGGAGACCGGGGGAGCCGCTGCAGCGCGTCGGCGGAGCGGCACGAGGTTCTGGGCAAAGTCGACGGCCTTCACGACCTTCGAGCCCAGCGTCAGGAGCTGAATGAGCCGCTCCGTCTCAAGTTTCTGCACGTCGTCGTACCAGCCGGTCATGAGCTCGATGAGCTGGTGCATCTCGCCCATGCGCGCCTGCGCCTTGGCCTCCTCAGGGCTCGACGGCTTCTGCATCAGCAACGTGCGCAGGACCGACAGCGTCGGGTCGATCTCGCGTTTCTTTCGCTCCTCCACGAGCGTGCGCACGATGGTCCACACGTCGTCGGGCGTGGTGAAATGGTCGCGCCGGTCATCGGGCATGTGCCGCAGGCGCACGAGATTCCAGCTCTG
>JBIPLL010000142.1:0-6564 GCA_044368425.1 Beijerinckiaceae bacterium | reverse complement strand
TGGCGGAGCAAGCGGGTCAAAAACGTGACCGCCTTGCGGGCCGGGTCGCAAAAGCGCAGAATGTGACGAAGGATAAAAAAGGTGGGTGAGATGGCAAAGATCATTCTGCTCACGATTGCAACGCTCGGCGTACTGTTCGCAATCTTTCTGTTGCCGCGGATCCTGAACTGGCGGGCGGAGCGCTATTCGCAATACGCAGAAGCGCTGGATCGCCTGGATCTTCATGTGCGACGCCTTCTCGACAGGGGCGAAAACGAGCCTCATCTGGTGAAGGTTGCCAATGCCCTCGTCTTTTTAAGCGGTGACCGTCATACGGCGCGCAAGATGCTCAGTCGTGTCGGTCAGAGCCCGGCATCCGGAGGTGCTGGACTTATGCAAGGGCGCCTCGGGCAATTACTTGCTTCTGACGTGGAACTGCGCGAGGATTACCGTCAGGCTTTGCTCGCCTGTTTTGATGCCGTGACAGCGAATTCGCCAATTTGGGGATCGGTTCTGCGGGTACAGACGGCTTCAACAAAGAGCGAGACGATCGTGCGGGAGGCCGCAAAAGATTATTCGCCGTTGGGGACGAACGGTCTCGCCGGCGCACATTGCTGAAGCTCACGCCCGTCGCAGCACGATCCGCTCGAAGCCGTCCATCATCCGGTCGAAGGTGAAGAGGGCGGCACGGCGTGCCGCGACATCGCGTGCCGCGCTGCGTGCACCGGCATCGCCCATGAAGCGACTCGTCGCGAGCGTCCAGGCCTCCACGTCATCGACGGGAAGGAGCGCCCCGGCCACCGCGCCGTCAGGCTCGGCCAGGGTCTCGCGCTGTTCCGGAATATCGGTGGAGATGGACGGCAGGCCCGCGCTCATCGCCTCGAGCAATGCGTTGCTCTGGCCTTCGAACAGCGAGGGCTGGGCGAAGATGTCGGCCGCCGCAAGAAGATCCGGCATCCGGGCGCGCGGCACGGCCCCCAGAAGGCGCACGCTGTCCTCGAGCCCCGAGGCGGCGACGCGGGCCGAGAGTTCGTCGCGCTGCGGCCCTTCGCCGGCGATGATCCAGAGCGCGTCGGGGCAGCGGGCGGCGAGCGTGACGAGGAAGCCGAAATTCTTCTGCGCGGACAGCCGCCCGACCGCCAGGATGACGAAGCGATCGGCCGGCAAACCGAAGGCCTCGCGGGCCTGTGCCCTTGTGAGCGCCGACGGCCGGAATCCGAGAAGACCGTTATGGACGACGTCGACCCTGTCGCGATCCGACGCCGAGTAGAGGCGGCAGGACTGGCGTACGCCCTCGGAGACCGCGACCACGTCGGTATAGACACCAAAGCGCATCAGCAGCGCATCGATCCGTTGCAGGAGCGGATGCGTGCTGTCGACGGTGACGCGGTGGCTGGCAATGCGCGAGGGCACCCGCAGGAGCCAGGCCAGGAACAGGCCCAGCACATTGGCGAGCGGCAAAAAGGTGATGACCGCATCGGGCCTTTCGCTGCGGATGAGCGCAAAGGTGCGCCAGACGAGGCGCAGATAGCCGACAGGTCCGGGCGAGTTCTGGTCGAGCAGCACGCGATAGGGATGGTCGGGTGCCGCCATCGGCGCCTTCTCGTAGAGAAAGACCGCCTCGACCGCGTGCCCGCGCCCGGCAAAGCCGTGGGCGAGGCGCAGGGCGGCGAGCGGCGCGCCGGCGAGATTCATGAAGGAGCCGAGGATGAGGATGCGACGCGCGCTCATCATGCCAGCCCCGCAAAGGCGAGATAGCGGTCGACCGCGGCATCGAGATTGAAATGATGGGCGCGAGCGATGCGCTGCGCCTTGTCGCCGGGATCGTCGAGCGTGGCGATCATGGCCTGTGCGAGAGCGGGCGCATCCCCCATCGGCGTCAGCCGGCCATAGCGACCCTCCTCGAGGATCTCGCCGGGACCGCTGTCGCAACGGGTGGCGACGACCGGAGCGCCGCAGGCCATGGCCTCGATCAGCACGGTCGGCAGGCCCTCCCAGTCCGAAGACATCACAAACAGCGCGGCCCGACTCATGAAGGCGAAAGGATTGGCGCGAAAGCCCGGCAACGAGACCGATTCGCCAAGCCCCAGCCGCGCGACCTGCGCCTCGAGATCGGCACGCAACTCACCTTCCCCGAGGATCAGGAGACGGGCCGGGCGCGCCTTGCGCACCTGAGCGAAGGCCTCGAGCAGCAGCGGATAATTCTTCTGCCGCGTGAGGCGGCCGACGGCCAGGATGACCGGATCGCCACCATCATGCATCCAGGGATGGTCGGGCTCCTGCGCCGCGAGCGCTGCGAGTTCGGGCGTCACGACGGGGTTGTAGAGAACCTGCATCCGGTCTTTCGGAAGGCCGGTGGCTGCCGCGAGATCATCCTTCACGCCGGTGGAGACGGTGCCGATGACATCGGCAGACCGATAGGCCCATGGCACCGCATCATAAGTCAGGCGAACCAGTCCGCGCTTCAGCTCGCGATTGCGGGTATACTGGTTCCGCTCGACGACGATGACCTTGCCGCGATAGCCCGCCAGCACGCGGGCGAAGCAGGCCGCCACATTGATATGGGTGAGATTGGCGACCAGGGCAGCCGGGTTTGCGCTGCGCAGATAGCGTCGCAGGCCCCAGATACTCGTGAGCGTGCGCTTCTCTGGCAATTCGATGACGTTCACGCGCGGATCGAGCTCGGACAGATAGGGCCCCTCGCGCGACACGAGGACGAGGTCGGTCGGCACGCCGCGGGCGGCGATGCCGTTGACGATCCGCACGATGTTGCGCTCTGCCCCGCCTCCGCGCAGATCCTGCACGAAGAACGCGATCCTGCGATTCATGGTCAGTCCCCGATTCATCCGGCGCGACCATAGAACCTTGCGTTGGCGGCGCAACCATGAGCCAAAAGCATGGTTCACGCCCTGCAGGGTTGACGGCACCGCCCCGCGCGCAATACTCGCTGCAATATTGCCTTGGTTGCCGTGCATGGCGACCTCGAACTGCCTGCTGCGTGCAATCCAGAACACGGGATCGTGGATGACCCTTCCGGCCACCCTGTCAGGCCATCGAGATGCCGCCCAGCGTCCGCATTCGTCGACGCTGGTGATGGGGCGTGTCGATCCGGTCGAGACGATCCTCGTCTGTTTCACGCTCGTCATCTATATGGGCACGTTGCGCTCGATCCTGTTCGGCGCAGGCGAGGGCGACCGCGAGGGCGGCTCGTTCCTGTCGCAGGTCACGCTCCTGTCTATCTACGGCTCGACCATCGGCCTGTTGCTGATGCGGGGCATGCCATCCTGGTTTGGCAAGCTGATCGTCAAGACTGCGCCGCTGCTGCTGCTCACCTTCTACGCGGTGATCTCGGCTTCGTGGTCGGATGCGCCGGCGGTGACCATCCGGCGGGGCATCGCCCTGCTTCTGACGATGATGTTCGCCTATTACGTGGTCACACGGTTCAGCGCGCGCGAATTCCTGAACATCCTGGCGCTCGCTTTCGCGGTCTTCATGGTGATCGGGGTGATGGCGATTGCCGTGCCCGGCGAGGGCATAACGCCCGGCGGCCCCTATGCCGGCGCATGGCAAGGGTTCACCGGCAACAAGAATGAATTTGGCCGCACACTCGGCCTCATGGGCGCGCTGATGCTGGTCTGCCGGGGGGTCGGCGTCGAGCTCATCCGCAAGCACGGGCTGGCGATGGTGGCTTTCGCTTTCCTGCTTCTGATCCTGGCCAAGTCCAAGACGCCGCTTGTGGCGGCAACGGCTGCGGTGTGCGGCTGCATCGCGCTGCGGCTCGTGCTGCACGGACGGATGGGCGACGTCTATGTCTCTGCCTTCGTGCGCGCCTTCCTGGTCGTGTTCGGGCTGATCTTTGGCGCGCTGATGCTAGTCTACGGCCTGCCGATCATCCTCGAACTGCTCGGCCGCGACCCAACGCTGTCGGGACGCACCAAGCTGTGGGAATATGCGATCGGCATCGGCTCGGAACATCCCTGGCGCGGCGCGGGCTACCGCTCCTTCTGGATCGACTCGAACACGCTCTACTTCTTCGAATATTTCTCGTGGCGGAAAAACTCGGACGGCACGAAATCCGACAATTTCGCCGGCCCGTCGCATGGGCATTCGGGATATCTCGACCTTTGGCTCGAACTTGGTTTCATCGGCTGGGGCCTGTTCCTGCTGATCGTCGCGACAGCCCTGCGGCGCCTCACCCTGTGCTATCGAACAGGGGGGCGCATGGAGGCGACGTTCCATGCGACCGTGCTGTCCTTCATCCTGATCTACAGCGTGACCGCCAAGGGCATCCTGCAGCAGGCCGAGGACATGTGGTTCCTGTTCATGGTCTCGTATTTCTACATCACCATCCACGTGATGTCGGTCACGCGACCAGCGCCCCGCTACATCCCGCCAGGCCTGCGATGAGCCTGGCGTGGCCCTGCAGGCAATTCATGGTTAGCGTCGTGAAACAGCCTATTTCGGGGCCTTGTCCCAAGGTGACGCAACGTCGCCTTGTGCATGCCGCGACCGTTGCGATGGTGACACACCCCCGATGAAACAAGGTGGGAATTTGACTCAAAGGCATTGCCAAGAGCCCTGCGCAAGCCTTACTCGAATCCGAGACCGTCAGAAGACTGCCCGGCGCCGACTGGCGCAGAGCCAAGGTTTGTGAGGCCTAACCAGAACATGACGAAACTCACAGAAGCTTCCCTCGGCGGAACATCCGCCCCCATGGCTCCAGGCAGCGCGACCGTCCGCAGCAGCTCCGGGCGCATGGTCTCCACTCTCGCGATCGTTGCGGCGCTTGGTTTCGCAATCGGCGGATGCACCATTCTTCCCTCGCATGGTCCCGCATCGGGCTCTGTTGCCCAGGGTGAGGCAAACACCTCCAATTCCGCCCAGTATGCCTATATCAAGCTGTCACCCGATGTGCTGACAGTGCTGGCCGAGAAGGGCCCCCCCGATTTCCGTGGCGCCTTTACCGACAATCGTCCCTCGCCGACCATCCAGCTGGGTGTGGGCGACGTCGTTAATGTCACCATCTTCGAGGCGGCGCCGGGCGGCCTGTTCACGCCGGCCCAGGCGGCCGGCGCGCGACCGGGCAACTTCGTCGAGTTGCCGGCCCAGGCTGTCGACAAGAGCGGCAACATCTCCGTTCCGTATGCCGGCCTGATCCCGGCTGCCGGCCGTACGGTCCCCGAGGTGCAGTTCACGATCGAGCAGCGGCTTCGCAATCGTGCCATCGAGCCCCAGGCCGTGGTTGCGGTGCGCGAACAGCGTGCGGCGCAGGTCAGCGTGCTTGGTGAGGTCAATACCGCCGGAAAGTTCGCCGTGAATCAGGCTGGCGAGCGCATTCTGGATGTGATCGCCCGTGGTGGCGGACCGAAGTTCCCCGCCTATGAGACTGTCGTCACTCTGCAGCGGAACAACAAGAAGGCCACCGTGCCGATGACCCGGATCGTCCGGGAGCCGGAGAACAACATCTTCGTGCGTCCTGGTGACACGATCTATGTCTCCCGCGAGCAGCGCGCCTTCGTCGTGCTCGGCGCGTCGGGTCAGAACGGCGAGTTCTTCTTCGACAACGAGACCGTGACCCTGGCCCAGGGCGTCGGCAAGGCGGGGGGCTTGCTTGACGAGCGTGCCGATCCGGGTGCCGTCTTCCTGTATCGCTCGGAGCCGCGCGATCTTCTTGCCAGCATGGGCTACGATGTGAGCCGCTTCGAGGGCCGCTACGTTCCCACCGTCTATGCACTGGACCTGCGCGATCCGTCCGGCTTCTTCCTCGCCCGCCAGATCGCGCTGCGTGATCGCGACGTGCTCTTCGTTGCCAACGCCATCTCCGTCGATGTCGTGAAGCTCCTGAATTTCGTCCGTGTCGGCATTGCAACCGCCCGCGAGAGCGTTTCGCTGGGCAATTCTGTCCGGACCTACGGCACCAACGACTGATCCGGCCCAGCCGGAAGCTGAACAGGGGCGGTCGCGCAAGCGGGCGCCCCTTTCGCTTTTCGGCGGTGCGGGAGCGGAGCGGCGCCCGCCGGGCTTGCGTATCCCCAATCCAACGTTGCGTCATGCCGTCACGAGCGGCTAAGGGAGGGCACCGGTGTTAGCCGGTTGCAACGCGGGAGGTTCACCGGTTTGGTTCGACGCCCCATCGTTTCCGATGAGCGGGACCGCATCCGCCGCCTGAGGGTGGGCGAGACGCTGGCAATACGCGGTGCCTGGAACTGGCTTGGCCGCACCTTGCGCGATCTGGTGATCGCCCTGTGGCGAGACCGGGCCGCGAGCGCGATTGCCGTGACAACAGTCGCCCTGGCGCCGTTTCCCTATGGCTCCATCGACGCGATGTGGTTGTCATTCTGGGTGCTCGGTCTCGCAGGTGCCCTGGTTCTGGCCGACAAGAGCCGGCTGAATTCGCTGCATCTGGGTGCGCTTGCCGGCGCGGGGGCGCTCCTTCTCCTGACCTTTATCATCGCCGTCGTGCAGACCCTGCCCAATCCGGGCTTCGTTTCGGTGCATTCTGCGTGGAGCGAGGCATCCCGCCTTCTGGGGACGGAGCTGCCGGGCCGCGTTTCCGTCACGCTGACGCCACCGACGATGCTGATG
>JBIPLL010000124.1:0-6984 GCA_044368425.1 Beijerinckiaceae bacterium | reverse complement strand
CGCTCGCAAACTACATATCAGTGTCGGGCTTAGACCGCCTTTCCCAATTGGTCGTTCCACTTTTGGCGGATGGGAAATATCCGGGGGCCGCCCGACCGGTGCGGGGGGCTGGGCGCCGGGTTAAAAAAGTGTAAACTCTGCCCGGAGGTTACGCGGCGGATGGTTTGACTTTACGGGAGAGTGCAATGCGTGGAAGCGCCGCGAGAACAGGTTTGCGTCTGGGAGCGTTCGTGGCCGGCATCGGAATTGCCGTGACGATTCTGTGGCCGGCACAGGGATTCGCGGCCGGGCCGGGGGCAGGCGTTCGGGGGGCGGCGAGCCATATGTCTGCCGGTCACTCATCCGTCGCCCGCAGCACCGGGGCCCATGGCCGCTGGGCGTCCACGCGGCACGGCTCGGGCGTGCGGTGGAATATCGGAGGGCAGCCGAATCACGGCCGGTGGAGCGACAAGGCGTGGGGACCGGGTGGCTGGGCGCATGTCGGCCGGCCATATGGTCGCTGGGGACGAGGGCTGCCGCTTTACGTGAACGGGCCGCTCTCGGCCTATGCGCCGACACCCGTGCCGCCGCCCGGCGTGCAGCGGATCGAGGTCGAGTGGCCCGATCTGGTGCCAACCGTGCTCGGAATCCGCCGTCAGCCTGCGGCCGATCCTGTCAGCTATGTCATCGAGCGCGGGCGCGTCCGCTCCGTCGTGCATGCGGCACCGCAGGTGAGCAGCGGTCCGGCCGTGTTCGAGCGCGAGCGCGGCGGTGCCTGGCGCAAGGCCGTGCGCGGCGACGGCAAGGCGGTGCAAAGGGTGGCGGTGCAAAGGGTGGCGGGGCGCTGAGCTTCGTCCCTGTTTCGCACCAGCCGCCGGGCTGTCTCCGATAGGCTGTCGCCTGCGCGAGGGGCTGCGGGACATGTCAGCTGGCGGTCGCCGGAATGGCCGTCAGCTGGCTGCCAAGATGAATCAAGATCGGTTGCTCAACTCTTTGGCGCAGCACCTTTTCCCATCGCCATATAGAGGCTGATGGCTGCGGCGTTTGAGACATTGAGGCTGCGGATGGCGCCGGGCAGTTCGAGCCTCGCCACGGCGCTGCACAGCTCCTTCGTGCGGGCGCGCAGGCCCTTGCCCTCGGCGCCGAGCACGAGGGCAAGCGGGCGGGGCAGGGCGAGCGTATCGAGCACGACGTCCCCATCCGAATCGAGCCCGATGCAGGTGACGCCCTGCCGGCCGAGATCCGCCAGCGCCTCGCCCAGATTGCGCACGTGAATGAACGGCACGTGCTCAAGCCCGCCCGAGGCGGACTTCGCCATGACGCCGGTCGCGGCCGGGCTGTGACGGGCGGTCGTCACGATGGCGGTGACGCCGAAGGCTGCGGCCGAACGGACGATGGCACCGACATTGTGCGGGTCGGTGATCTGGTCGAGGACGAGAATCACCGCGTCGGCGGGAATGGCGTCGAGCGCGGGGGCGGGCAGGGGGGTTGCTTCGAGATAGAGGCCCTGATGTACGGAATCAGGCGTCAGCAGCGCCACGATGGCGTCGGGGCGCACGAGTTCGGGCTCGATCGGCAGGGTGCCCAACGCCTCGGTGAGGCGACGCACGCCGTTCTCTGTGGCAACGAGCCGCAACGGCGTTCGCAGGGGATTGGACAGCGCCTCGAAGACCGGGTGCCAGCCATAGAGCACAACGCGATCGTCGTCGCCGGAACGCGGCGCGGGGCCGCCTTCGCGCGAGAAACGCTTGGCAAAGCTGCGTCCCACGCGCGGCGCGCCACCGCCGGTCCCGGTCGGGCGCTTCGCAAACGGGCCTTTCTGCGGCCCTTTGCCGAACGGGCCTTTACCGGAAGAGGGGCGATCGGGGCCGGGCATGATGATCCTTGAAGCCTTTTCAGCAGGCCCGGGCTGTCGCATGAGGCAGGCCGCGATGCCAGCGGAAAAGTGGACGCGGTGCTTTATGAGTTGACAGACAGAGCGGGCGCCACTTAAGAGCCGCGTGCTTTTTCCGTCGTTCGCGGCGGGACGAAGCAGCGTCGACGCGTTGCCCGACGACGAGATGGGGGAATGTCCCGAGCGGCAAAGGGGGCGGACTGTAAATCCGCTGGCTATGCCTTCGCAGGTTCGAGTCCTGCTTCCCCCACCATCTCGTCCGGGTCCGCGCCGGTGCGGGTGTAGCTCAATGGTAGAGCAACAGCCTTCCAAGCTGAAGATGAGGGTTCGATCCCCTTCACCCGCTCCAGGTGGCGACCCGGTGCCCGATCGGGCGGAACGACGACAAAACTCTTCCCGGCGGCCTCTCCTCGGGGTTCTTCGGGGGGATCCAGATCATCCCCGTCCGCGGTCAGGCATCGCCGCCCGGGCCCAGGTGAACCGACGAGCATCGCCATGGCTAAGGAAAAGTTTGAGCGGAACAAGCCGCATTGCAACATCGGGACGATTGGTCACGTGGACCATGGCAAGACGTCCCTGACGGCTGCGATCACGAAGGTTCTGGCCGAGACGGGCGGAGCGACGTTCACGGCGTATGACCAGATTGACAAGGCTCCGGAAGAGAAGGCTCGCGGGATCACGATCTCGACGGCGCATGTGGAGTATCAGACTGCGAACCGGCATTATGCGCATGTCGACTGCCCCGGGCATGCCGACTATGTGAAGAACATGATCACGGGCGCGGCGCAGATGGACGGCGCGATTCTGGTGGTTTCGGCGGCCGACGGCCCGATGCCTCAGACGCGCGAGCACATCCTGCTTGCCCGCCAGGTCGGTGTTCCGGCGCTTGTCGTGTTCATGAACAAGGTGGACATGGTCGACGATCCGGAGCTTCTGGAGCTTGTCGAGCTTGAGGTTCGCGAGCTTCTGTCGAAGTACGACTTCCCTGGCGACGACATCCCGATCGTGAAGGGCTCGGCCCTTTGCGCTCTTGAGGACAAGAAGCCGGAGATCGGCAAGCAGGCGATCCTGAAGCTGATGGAGGCGGTTGACGCCTACATTCCGCAGCCTGAGCGTCCGAAGGACCTGCCGTTCCTGATGCCTGTCGAGGACGTGTTCTCGATCTCGGGTCGCGGGACTGTGGTGACGGGGCGCATCGAGCGTGGCATCGTGAAGGTCGGCGAGGAAGTCGAGATCGTGGGGCTTCGGCCGACGATCAAGACGACGGTGACGGGCGTCGAGATGTTCCGCAAGCTGCTCGACCAGGGCGAGGCTGGCGACAATGTCGGCGCTCTGCTTCGCGGCACGAAGCGCGAGGATGTCGAGCGCGGCCAGGTGCTGTGCAAGCCGGGTTCGGTGAAGCCGCACACGAAGTTCAAGGCGGAAGCCTATATCCTGACGAAGGAAGAGGGTGGCCGTCACACGCCGTTCTTCACCAATTACCGTCCGCAGTTCTACTTCCGCACGACGGACGTGACGGGCGTGGTTCACCTTCCGGAAGGCACGGAAATGGTGATGCCGGGCGACAACATCGCCATGACGGTGGAGCTGATTGCTCCGATCGCCATGGAAGAGAAGCTGCGCTTCGCCATCCGCGAAGGCGGCCGCACCGTCGGCGCCGGCGTGGTGGCCAGCATCATCGAGTGAGCGACGCCAGGAGGGCGCGTCCAGCGCCCTCCGGCCCAGTTCGCCATCGATCAGAGGTTCGGTTATGAACGGTCAGAACATCCGCATCCGCCTGAAGGCGTTCGATCACCGCATTCTCGATGCGTCGACGCGCGAGATCGTCTCGACGGCGAAGCGGACGGGTGCGCAGGTGCGCGGGCCCATCCCGCTGCCGACGCGCATCGAGCGCTACACGGTCAACCGCTCGCCGCACATCGACAAGAAGTCGCGCGAGCAGTTCGAGATGCGCACCCACAAGCGCGTACTCGATATCGTTGACCCGACGCCCCAGACGGTGGACGCGCTTATGAAGCTCGACCTCGCCGCCGGCGTCGACGTCGAAATCAAGCTCTGATCCGCAAGGATCGGTTCCAGGACCACGCCGAGAGGAAACGCACATGCGCTCAGGCGTCATCGCAAAGAAGGTCGGGATGACCCGCGTCTTCACAGACGCAGGCGAACATGTCCCGGTGACTGTCCTTCAGCTCGATCGTTGTCAGGTGGTTGCCCACCGGACCGAGCAGGACAACGGCTATACGGCGCTGCAGCTCGGCGTCGGAACAGCCAAGGTAAAGAACGTCTCGAAGGCGCAGCGCGGCCACTTTGCCGTTGCCAAGGTCGAGCCGAAGCAAAAGGTCGCGGAATTCCGCGTCACGCCGGAACATGTCATTCCGGTTGGCGCAGAGATTACGGCGGACCATTTTGTCGCCGGGCAGTTCGTCGATGTGACGGGCACCACGACGGGCAAGGGCTTCGCTGGCGGCATGAAGCGCTGGAACTTCGGCGGCCTTCGTGCTTCGCACGGCGTGTCGGTGTCCCACCGCTCCATCGGTTCGACCGGTGGGCGGCAGGATCCTGGCAAGACGTTCAAGAACAAGAAGATGCCGGGCCATATGGGCGCCGAACGCGTGACCACGCAGAACCTGCGTGTCGTGCAGATCGATGCTGGCCGGGGCCTGATCCTCGTCGAGGGTGCGGTGCCGGGCGTGTCTGGCGGCTACATCATGGTCCGCGATGCCGTAAAGCGTTCGCTGCCGAAGGATGCCCCGCTTCCGGGCGCCTTCAAGGTGGCTGAGGCCAATGGCGCCGGCGCGGCCGCAGGGGAGAGCGCGTGATGAAAATCGACATCCGGACGCTCGAAGGCGAAACCGCCGGAGCGGTCGAGCTGGACGAGGCCATCTTCGGTCTCGAGCCGCGCGCCGACCTGCTGCAGCGGATGGTGCGCTGGCAGCTGGCCAAGCGCCAGGCCGGCACGCATGACGTCAAGAACCGCAGCGAGATCAATCGCACGGGCAAGAAGCTGTACCGCCAGAAGGGCAGCGGCAATGCCCGTCACGGCTCGGCGCGTGCGCCGCTGTTTCGTGGTGGTGGCCGCGCCTTCGGTCCGACGCCCCGCGATCACAGCCATGACCTTCCCAAGAAGGTCCGGGCGCTGGCGCTGCGTCACGCCCTGTCGGCAAAGGCCCGTGACGGCGCCATCATGATCATCGATCGTGTGTCGCTGGCGGAGCCCAAGACGAAGGTCGCTCGCGATCACCTCGGCAAGCTCGGTCTGGCCAATGTGCTCATCATCGATGGGGCCGAGCCTGATCTGAACTTCCGCCTTGCCGCCCGCAACATCCCGAACGTGGATGTGCTGCCGGTCCAGGGCATCAATGTCTACGACATCCTGCGCCGTGGCACGCTCGTGCTCACGAGGGCGGCGGTCGACGCTCTGGAGGCGCGCTTCAAATGAGCCAGGTTTCGCGCGGTATTGACGCCCGGCACTATGATGTGATCGTCGGTCCGGTGATCACTGAGAAGGCGACTGCTGCTTCCGAGCAGAACAAGGTCGTTTTCAAGGTGCGGAAGGATGCCACCAAGCCGCAGATCAAGGCGGCGGTGGAGAAGTTGTTCGATGTCAAGGTGACGGCGGTCAACACGCTGATCACCAAGGGCAAGGTGAAGATGTTCCGTGGCCGTCCCGGGCAGCGTTCCGACGTCAAGAAGGCGCTGGTAACGCTGGCCGAAGGTCAGTCGATCGACGTGACGACGGGGCTCTGAGGAGAGGGACGGTTCGATGGCGCTCAAGACATTCAAACCGGTCACGCCCAGCCTCAGGCAGCTCGTGATCGTCGACCGGAGCGGGCTCTACAAGGGCAAGCCGGTAAAGTCGCTGACCGAGGGGCTTTCGAGCTCTGGCGGTCGTAACAATCTGGGCCGCATCACGGTGCGGTTCCGGGGTGGTGGTCACAAGCGGACTTACCGCATCGTCGATTTCAAGCGCCGCGAGCATCTCGGCGTGGTGGGCAAGGTGGAGCGGATCGAGTACGATCCCAACCGCACAGCCTTCATCGCGCTCTTGACGTATCCGGATGCCTCCCAGGCCTATATTCTCGCCCCGCAGCGTCTTGCTGTCGGTGACGAGGTTGTGGCGGCGGAGCAGGCGGACATCAAGCCTGGCAATGCGATGCCGCTGGCGAACATCCCGATCGGGACGATCGTTCACAATGTCGAGCTGAAGCTTGGCAAGGGCGGCGCGCTGGCGAGGTCCGCAGGGACCTATGCGCAGATTGTCGGGCGCGACCAGGGCTACGTGATCGTTCGCCTGAATTCGGGTGAGCAGCGTCTCGTTCTCGGCCAGTGCTTCGCGACGGTCGGTGCGGTGTCGAACCCGGACCATATGAACATCAATATCGGCAAGGCCGGGCGTTCGCGCTGGCTTGGCCGTCGTCCGCACAACCGCGGTGTTGCGATGAACCCGATCGACCATCCTCATGGTGGTGGTGAGGGGCGCACCTCGGGTGGCCGTCATCCTGTGACCCCGTGGGGCAAGCCGACCAAGGGCAAGAAGACCCGGTCGAACAAGCGCACTGACGGGTTCATCGTGTCGAGCCGGCACAACCGGAAGAAGAAGTAAGGGGCGGACGATGACACGTTCGGTTTGGAAGGGTCCGTTCGTCGACGGTTACCTCCTCAAGAAGGCGGAAGCCGCCCGTTCGGCGACCCGCGCGGAAGTGGTGAAGATCTGGAGCAGACGCTCCACGATCCTCCCGCAGTTCGTGGGGATCACCTTCGGGGTTTATAACGGGCGCAAGCATGTCCCGGTCAACGTGACCGAGGAGATGGTGGGCCACAAGTTCGGGGAATTTGCCCCGACGCGGACCTTCAACGGCCATGCGGCCGACAAGAAGGCCAAGAAGCGTTAAGTGGACGGAGACAAGCGATGGCGAAGTCCGCGGCCCCCCGGGCCCTGAAGGACAACGAGGCGAAGGCTGTTGCGCGCAACCTGCGCGTCAGCCCTCAGAAGCTGAACCTCGTGGCGGCTCTGATCCGCGGCAAGCGCGTGGCGACGGCGCTGGCTGACCTGGAGTTCAGCCGCAAGCGGATTGCAGGTGATGTGCGCAAGGCGCTGGAAAGCGCCATCG
>JBIPLL010000122.1:0-7005 GCA_044368425.1 Beijerinckiaceae bacterium | reverse complement strand
GACCACCCTCGAAGCGGTTGCGGTCGCCGCCCTGTCGGCCTTCACCGGGGCGTTGCTCACCCGGACGGCTACCGCCAGGGCGCTGGCCCTCACGCGGCCCGCCCTCGCCGGCTGGCCTGTCAGGGCGAGGCCTGTCGAAGCGCTGGCCGAAGCGCCCTTCCTGACGTCCCTCCTGCCGGCCTTCCGGGCGCCCCTCCTGACGGGGGCCGCTAGCCTCGCCGGGCTGGCCTGCCGGACGGCCACCTGCTGGACGGCCACCTGGCGGGCGTGTGTCCGCGGCACGTTCCCCGGAGGGGCGGCCATCCGGCTTGCGCTGGTCCAAAGCCCGCTGGTCGTGGCGAGGACGCCTGTCCTGTCCACCCGGCCGGCCTTCGCCTCGGGCCTGACGGCCCTGCTCGGGGCGTCCGCGTCCACGATGCTGGTGCCGGAATGGCCGCCAGATCTCGATGAGCACGGGCTCGGCGGGGCCGGCATCTGGCGTCTGGTCTGCCGGCGCTTCCGCAGCAGTCACTTCCGCAGCAGTCACTTCCGCATCGGGCGCTGCCTCTGAAGCTGCGCCCTCTCCATCGGCGACACCGGCTGCGGACGCCTCCGAAGCGGGCGTCTCGCCTCCGGGTGCTGTGATTTCGTGCGGATCGGCAACCGAAGAATCGATCGCCTCGCTTGCGTCAGGGCTGTCCTGCGCGGACGTATCCGCTTCAGACACAGCCGGTGCCTCGCCGGAAGCCTCGCCGGAAGCCTCTCCTGCAGCCTCGATGTCTGCCGATGCGGCCGGGGCTTCGACATCCGCTCCAACCGTGCCGGCGGCGGCTGTATCGTCCGCCGCAATGGCGCCAGCGGCCTCGGCGATGGCCTGCGAAACCGGGCGCGTCGGTGCAGGCTTCAGGATCGCCTTGGTGATGGCCTCGCCCGCCCGCTTCTCGGAGACATAGCCGAGCGAGCGCAGGATCGAGGCGAAGTCCTCGCCGGAGCAACCGGCGAGCGAGGTCATGGCGACCGTGACGACGAAACCGTCATCGTCGGCCGTGCCGGGCGGCGGCTCGCCGACCGTGGTGCCGGGCCGATAGGCGATGGCGGGCCTGATGAGATCGGCCAGGCGCTCGAGGATGTCGACGCGCACCGCACGCTCGCCGCAGACGCGGAAGCCGGCCACGCGATAGAGATCCTTCGGGATGTCCTTGTCGACCGGGATCGAGGTCCGGCCCGAGGCGGCCAGATGCGGAATCTCGTCGAGCCCCTTGGTCTCCAGCGTGCCGTGGCGAAGGGCCCAGAGCTGGGCTGCCAGCGTGCGCGGCGCGGGCTTGAGCAAAGCAGGCACATAGAGGTGGTAGGCGCCGAAGCGGACACCGAGATTGCGCAGCGCGCTGCGGCCAGCCTGGTCGAGTGTCTTGACGTCATCGGCGACGCGGCTGCGCTCCAGCACGCCGAGCGACTCGGCGATCTGGAAGGCAAGGCCGCGGGCGATGCCGGTCAATTCGCTGCCGCCCTCGAGCACCAGCAAGGGCGCAAGGTGCTTCTTGACCTGCGCCTCGATCCAGGCGTCGAGCCTGGCTTGCGCCTTGTCGCGAGTGGCACCGGCCAGCATGTCGTCTGCCGAGAGCTTGAGGCGCGGCTTCAGCGCGCTGTCTCCGGCGATCAGGCGACCGATGGCGGCACCCTGCCAGCGCAGGTGGCCGTCGCTGCCGAGCAGGAGCGCGTCGTCTGTTGCCTGTGCCAGCCGGTCGGCCCTCGCCTCGATCTCGCCGGTCAGCGCCCGGGAGGCGGCGGCGCGCAAGGCCTTGCCCTCCGGGCTTTCGGCCTGCGAGGCGGGAGCGAAGTGGAAGCCAAGAAGTGTGCCGACGGCCTGGCCTTCGACGATCACGTCTCCCGTGGCGGTGATTTCCGCGTCCATGATCGCATTCTCTCTGAGGCGTCGCATCAGGACGCTGGTTCGACGGTCGACGAATCGTTGCGCCAGGCGCTCGTGAAGGGCGTCTGACAATCTGTCCTCTACCTGACGGGTCACGCCCTGCCAATGGCGCGGATCGGGTAGCCAGTCGGAACGGTTAGCCACAAAGGTCCATGTGCGGATCTGGGCGATGCGTGCCGACAGCGTATCGATGTCGCCGTCGGTGCGGTCCAGCTCGTTGACGTGCCGGGCAAACCAGTCATTGGCGAGGCGGCCGCGCCGCATCAGTTCGGTGAAAATGGTGATGACCAGTTCGGCATGGGCATTGGGCGCCACACGGCGGTAATCGGGCACCTGTGCCACGTCCCAGAGCTTTCCGGTCGCTGTCAGGCCGCGGGCAAGGTCGCGCACCTGCGGGTCGCGCGAGGCGATCTCGAGCGCCACCTCGTCGTCGGCCATGGGCGCGCGGGTCAGGCCGGGCTCCTGCGGCTGCACGGCCAGCGAGGCCTGCAGGGCTGCAATCGAGGAAAAGTCGAGATCGGCGTTGCGCCATTGCAGCAGGCGAACCGGCTCGAAGACGTGATCCTCGACTGCCTGGATCAGTTCCGGGTCGAAAGGCGGGCAGCGCCCCGACGTCCCGAAGGTGCCGTCGCGCAGATAGCGCCCCGCGCGCCCGGCGATCTGCCCGATTTCGGCGGGCATCAGATGCCGGTGGCGATGCCCGTCGAACTTGCGGTCGGCCGCGAAGGCCACGTGGTCGACATCGAGGTTGAGCCCCATGCCGATCGCGTCCGTCGCCACGAGGTAATCGACATCGCCATTCTGGTAGAGCTCGACCTGCGCATTGCGCGTGCGCGGCGACAGGGCGCCAAGCACGACGGCGGCGCCGCCCTTCTGGCGACGCATCAGCTCGGCGACCGCATAGACCTCCTCCGCCGAGAAGGCGACGATGGCGGTGCGCGCGGGCAGTCGCGACAGCTTCTTCTCGCCCGCGAAGGTGAGCTTCGACAGGCGGGGGCGCGAGACGATATTGGCGCCTGGCAGCAGCGTCTCGATGAGGCCGCGCATGGTGCCTGCGCCGATGACGAGCGTTTCATGCCGGCCGCGCTGGTTCAGGAGGCGATCGGTGAAGACGTGGCCGCGCTCGCTGTCGGCGCCGAGCTGGATCTCGTCGATGGCGACGAAATCGACATTGAGGTCGCGCGGCATCGCCTCGGCGGTGGCGATCCAGTAGCGCGCACCGTCGGGCTTGATCTTTTCCTCGCCGGTGACGAGCGCAACCGCGTTGACGCCCGCACGCTCCACGACACGCTGGTAGACCTCGCGCGCCAGAAGGCGCAGCGGCAGACCGATCATGCCCGAGCCATGGCCCAGCATGCGCTCGATGGCGAGATGGGTCTTGCCGGTATTGGTCGGGCCCAGAACGGCGGTGACGCCGCGGGCGCGCTCGGCCGCCTTCAATGTCCGCTGACGCATCAGCAGAACTCGCCGGAATCAGACATGCGGAACTCGGCAGGCGCAGTCGCGGGTTCTGGCAAGTGGGGCAAACCTCTCCGGCGTCTCATCTCCCATGGAAATAGGGGACGCGAGCGCTTGCGTCGAGGATTTGCGTGAAGACTTGCGATCGAAGCCGTTCAGCGAACCGCCGTGTCGACCCGCGGCTCGTCGAGATCCGCCTCGCGGACCGTTGCCAGCGACCCTACCGTCTCGGGCGGCAGATTGACGCGCGCCACGACCGAGCCGTCCACCGAGAAGCGGGAGGCCGTCAGAACGGTCGTGCCCAGCATGGTGCGGATCGAGATGCGATAGGGCATGAGCACGCGCGTGCCGCTGACGGGTGCCAGCCAGGCTTCGAGATCGCGGTTCTCGGCCATGAACTTGGTGGACTTGCGCAGCGTCCGGTGCCCGGCCACCGGCACATAGCGCGCCTTGCAGACGGCGACAGGTCCCCTGTAGCCGGCCGTGTCGATCTGTTTCACCCCTGCATGGGTCAGGACCACGTCGAAGCGGGCGGCGCCGTCGAAGACCGGAATCGTGCGGTTGCAGGAGGCTGGATCGGTCATGCTGAAGGCGCCGGCCACGGGCATGACCAGCGCGCCCAAGGGATCGACAACGCCGCGCTTGTGCGCATCCGTCAGCGGCACGCGGTCCGGCTTGTCGTCGAGAGGAGGCTCGATCGCCACCGCCTGGACGGCATTGCCGGCGATTGCCATCCGCACGGTGCGCTGCTCGCTGCCCGATTCCGAGTTGACGGCGAAGCTCCTGGGCTGGGGCCGCACGCCAGCAATGGCACCGGCGGCTGTGCCCGCGCCCTTTCCGCCCGTCAGGATGCCGGCAAGGCCCGTCATGCGCGCCTGGAGGGCGATGTCGTAGCGGCGACTGTCGATGGTGCCGCTGAGATTGGCCGTGCCGACCTGAATCCCCAGGAGAGAGATTGCATATTCGGCTTCGATGGCCGCGGCGCGGGCGGGCGTTGCTCCCGCGGCGGAGATGGCGATGCCGGCCGCCGCGACCGAGGCAGCCATCGTCCAGCTGCGCAATGCCCGGGAACGGGACGGAAGGGCGCGCGACAGCAACGGAGTGCGCAACAGCCTCATGGTGACGTCACTTTCGATGGCGGCCGGGCAGATGGCCGAACGGAACCGGAAAACCGCGCCGGGCACGGCCACGACTCCCCTTGATCGCAGCAGCATGGCGGCTTCATGGTAAACCAATCGTAACGGCCCGGCTATTGCGGGCTGAACCCGCTGCAGGACGGATCCCGTATCCCCGCGCCGACAATCCTTGACGCCCATGGCCCGCTCCACTATAGACCCCGGACTTCCGCAGGATCATCCGGCGGAGGCCATGGAGACATGCCTCAGGGCGTGAACCTCTCGGGCGCTGCGCCCGCAGGGACCGTCGGCTTCCCCGCACAGAACAAGGATACGGCGATGGCACGCCGCTGTGAACTGACTGGCAAGGGCGTCCTCTCGGGACATCTCGTCAGCCACTCGAACCGCAAGACGAAGCGCAAGTTCCTGCCCAACCTCTGCAGCGTCACGCTGCAGTCGGATGTGCTGGGCAAGAGCGTCCGCATGCGTGTCGCCGCTTCCGCGCTGCGCACGGTCGAACATCGCGGCGGGCTCGACGCGTTCCTCGTCAAGGCGAGCGAAACCGAGCTGTCGCAGGGCGCGCGTCTCCTGAAGCGCGAGATCGCGAAGAAGCAGGCGAGCGCCTGATCGGCTGCTCGCCGGCGCGATATCGCGCCGAATGATGCAACAAGCGGTGCCATTGGCTTGCGGGCCGGGCGCCGTTTTTGCGTTTTCCGGCCGATCCATCAGGCTGACCGCAGTGCATGAGAGGGCTGGGCGATGACGACACATGAGAGCCTCGACAGCGCCCAGCGCCGCTTCATGATGCTGGCCATTCTCGGCATGGCAGTCGTCGTGCTGGCGTCGAATATCCTCGTCCAGTACCCGATCCACGCCTTCGGGCTGCAGGACTGGCTGACCTATGGCGCCTTTTCCTATCCCTTCGCGTTTCTCGTCACCGACCTGAGCAACCGTTACCTGGGGGCTGCCCGCACGCGTCGCGTGGTCTATGTCGGCTTCGTGCTGGCGGTGATCCTCTCGCTGTGGCTGGCGACCCCGCGCATCGCGGTGGCGTCTGGTGTCGCCTTTCTCGCGGCCCAGCTCACAGATGTCGGCCTTTTCGCTGCCTTGCGCCGCGGGGCATGGTGGGTCGCGCCCTTCGCCTCCTCGGTGGTTGCCGGCGCGCTCGATACGGTCCTGTTCTTCGGCATCGCCTTCCATTGCGGCGATGTGGCGGGCTTCGGTACGATCGAAGCCGGCTTTGCGCGCCTGGGTCTCGACGGGGCCTGCCAGGACTTGCCCTGGATCAATCTGGCGCTTGCCGATTACGGCGTGAAGCTGTTCATGGCGGCTCTGTGCGTCGTGCCCTATGGGCTGGCCTTGCGGCTTGCGCCCTCCGCGGGCCTGCGCAGCGCCTGACGTGCGCGGCTAGCTGCTCCAGTCGAATTCCAGCAGCAGCGTCCGCTGCCAGGACGAGAAATTGTCGTCCGAGATCAGCGTGAGCCGTGTCGTGCCGTCAGGGCGACGGTGAATGGCGATGCCTTCCATATTGTCGATCTCCTCGCCCATGTCGGCGTCGAGGACGGTTTCGGGATCGATACGTGCTCCTGGCCGGAAGGCGCCCGCGGGCACGAGCCGCAACCGCATGAACAGCCCTGAAAGCCAGCCGAAGCGGCGTTCCAGCACGAGCGCGCGACCGTCGGGCAGGAATGCCATGTCGGTGACGTCGAAACCGTCGCGCCGCATGTAGTCGAAGCGGCCAGCCTGGGCCCCTTTCAGGATGAAGCCGGGCGATATGAGCGCATCACCCACCTTCTCGGCGATTACGACGAGCTGCCCTGCCAGCGTCTGGCCGTCAGGCACGACCGCGACAGCTTCAAGCCCGGCATTGGCCGGCAAGCGGCGTGTTTCCGGCGGCAGGGGCAGGGGCTGCCCGCGCGCACGCACACCCTGACGTCCGAAATCGTAGCGCAGGACCGAGTGACGACGCTCCAGCGTGACGAAAGCGGTGCCGTCGGCCAGCGCCAGCCCTTCGGCATCACGCGACAGGCGCCTGCCCAGCGGCGTGCCGTCGGGGCCGAGAAGCGGCGCCAGCCTTGCCCTGTCGAGCCCGTGCAGCCGGTCGCCCCGGCGCGTGAGACCAGCGGTGAGCCAGCTTCCCCGGTCGCCCACCGCCACCAGCCTGTCGGCGGCATCGACAGCGAGGCCCGACCAGCCGCCGAAGGCGGGATGACGGCAGATGAGTTCGAGCCCGCCCCGGAAGGCGAGCGGACCAAAGCGCGTGCGTTGCGGCTCGCGCGGGCGGAAGCTCGCGATCGGTCGCGCGTCGATGTCGATGGCCGTGCCGCCCTGCGGGGCGATGTCGGGCGGCTGGGTTCTGGCGAAGGCCGGGAGGCCGGACGCGACCAGAGCGCCCGTGCCAGCGAGAAGCGCGCGGCGGTCCAGCCGCGTCACGCGGCGGAGCGTCCGCGCGGGTCGCTGTTTTCCTCGAAGAGCTCGGCGAGCTTTTCGGTCATGACGCCGCCCAGTTCCTCCGCATCGACG
>JBIPLL010000275.1:0-4739 GCA_044368425.1 Beijerinckiaceae bacterium | reverse complement strand
AGGCGACGAAGCCGCACCAGGAATGGCTGATCCTCGCCTGCGCCAATTCGGGGAAGATGCCGGCCATGTCGGCATGGAGCTTCGGGCCGCTGCGCAACGGATCGGTTTCGGTCGCCGAGACACGCCCGCCGAACAGGATGCGTCGTCCATCTGGCGAGGCGCGGTAATAATAGACGACCTTGCGCGTGTCGCTGACGATCCGGTTGCGCGGGATGAGCCGTTTGACCAGCGCCGGATCGAGCGGCTCCGTCGCGATCATGTAGCTGCCGATGGGAATGACCCGCCGGCGCAGCCATTGCGTCAGCGGGCCGGTATAGCCGTTGGTCGCCACCACGACATCGCGCGCCCGGATCGTGCCGCGCGGCGTCTCGACCAGGAAATGCTGGCCCGATTGCGCGATCGCCGTCGCCGGGCAGAACGCGACCAGTGTGGCCCCGGCCCGCCGGACAAGCTCCACAAGGCCTTGATGATAGCGGGCCGGATGCACGCTGGCATGGTTCTCGTAGACCGCCCCGCCATGATAGAGGTCGGAGCCGATCTCCTCATGCTGTCGCTCGCGCGGCACCAGATGGCAGGCAACCTCGAGACCGTCCGGCTGGTTCTCGACGCGCTCGACGATATCCGCGTACTGGCCCGGTGCATGGGCCGCATGCAGGCGTCCGACCACCTGGAAATCGCAAGCAATCCCCTCTTCGCGAATGAAATCCCCGATGAAGCGCAGGGAGTTCTGTCCTTCGCGGATGATGGCCCGCGCGCGCTCAGGGCCATGCCGGCTTGCAAGCACCGCAAGGCCCGGCTTCACGCTGGTCGAGATCTGCCCGCCATTGCGCGTGCTGCAGCCGAAGCCCAGCGCCTCGGCATCGAGCACGACGGTGCTGCGCCCGGCTCGCGCCGTCTGAAGCGCCGCATGCAGCCCCGTATAGCCGGAGCCGATCACGACGATATCCGCCTCTTTCGGTGGCTCTCCCGGCTCGATCTGCGGGCGCGGCACGTCATCCCACCATTGCGGCTGTGCCTTGAAGTCGGCCGTCAACAGGTCGCGCTGCATTCGCTGTTCTCCCGGCCGCCTCACAGGCGCGCCACGATACTCTTGAGCTTGCAGTAGCTGCGCAAGCCCGCCATGCCCTTCGCGCGCCCGAACCCGGATTTGCGATTGCCCCCGAACGGCATGGCGACCCCGCCGGCGAAGAACTCGTTGATATAGACCTGGCCCGCATCGACGGCGCGGGCGAAACGCCACGCTTTCGACAGGTCACGCGTGTAGATGCCCGCCACGAGCGCATAGGACGTGGCATTGGCCGCCGCGATGGCTTCCTCGAAATCGGAGACGACCTGCACGGTCAGGACCGGTCCGAAGATCTCCTCCTGCACGAGCGGATCGTCGCAGCCTTGGGCAATGATCAGCGTCGGCTCGTAGAACCAGCCCCCGTCCTCTACGCCCGTGGCGATGTTGCCGCCGATCAGGATCCGGCTGCCCGCCGCGCGGGCACGCGCGACATGCCCGTCGATGCGCGCGAGCTGCTGTGGCGAATTGACGGGGCCGAGCGTCGCATCGCCCAGTCCATGCCCGAGGGTAAGCCCCCGCACGCGCTCCACCAGCCGGTCGAGCACCGGCTGCGCGATGGCGTCCTCGATCACCAGCCGCGATCCGGCCGAGCAGATCTGTCCCGCATTCTCGAAGATCGCGCCCATCACGCCCTCGAGCGCGGCGTCGATATCGCAATCGGCGAGAAGCACGACCGGCGACTTCCCGCCGAGTTCCAGCACCAGCCGGGTCACTTGGTCGGCTGCCGAGCGCATGACACGCTGGCCGGTCGCGACCGAGCCGGTGAAGGTGATGTGGTCGATGCCGGGATGCGCGACGAGCGCGGCCCCCGCCTCCGCTCCGGTGCCCGTGACCACGTTCAGCACGCCATCCGGCAAGCCGGCCTCATGCAGGAGCTGCGCGAGCATCAGGGCCGTAAACGGCGTTTGCTCGGCAGGCTTGACGACGAGCGTGCAGCCGGCGGCCAGAGCCGGCGCGATCCCGCGCCCCGCGGTCGAGAGAGGATAGTTCCACGGCACGATCTGCGCGGCGACGCCCACCGGCTCCTCGATGGTCAGGCCCACATGGTCGGGCCCCAGCGGGATGCTGTCGCCATGCAGCTTGTCCGCCGCGCCCGCATAATAGGCGAGCGTCCTGACCGTGCCGCCGACATCGCCCTCGGCTTCCGCGAGGAGCTTGCCGGAATCGAGCGTCTCGACGACCGCGAAACGGGCGGCCCGCTCGCGCAGCAATTCGCTCGCCCGCATCAGGATCGCCCCCCGCCCCGCCGGCGTCAGGCGCGACCATGGTCCGTCGAGCGCGGCGCGGGCGGCAGCGACGGCTTCATCGACATCGCGCTCGTCACCCGCCGCGAACCGGGCAAATACCGTGCCCCGGCCTGGATCGAGGCTCTCCATCGTCCGGCCGGATCGCGAGGGGACGAAACGCCCGCCGATGAAATGCCCGTCAGGCAACCCGGACAAGGTGCCGGTCCTGCGCGCTTCCTCGATCAGTGCCGCGCGGTTGCCGGTCACGTCGCCGCCTCTGTGACCTGGTAATGCGCCTTTTCGAGCCATGAGGGCTCGATCTCGACGCCCCAGCCCGGCCCGGACGGTATCGCGACCATGCCGTCCCGCGCCTGCGGCGGATTGCGCAGGAGGCCCTGTTCCCACGGATAGTAATCCGGCCCCTCGATGGAGAACTCGACATAAGGACCGGCATTGGGCAGCGCGCCCATGATGTGCAGCGTGAACACGGTCACCATGGACTGGTTGGCCGAATGTGGCGTGACCGGCAGGCCGCGCTCTGCCGCCCAGCCTGCGACCTTCAGCATGCGCCCGACCCCGCCGACATAGCAGACATCGGGCTGCACCACGTCCACGACATGGCCATCGATCGTGGAGCGCCAGATCGCAAGGTCGCAATCCTGTTCCCCGCCCGTGACGTCGAGCTTCAGCGCCTCGCGCACCTGGCGCGTCCAGACATGTTCCCAATAGGGGCACGGCTCCTCGAAATGCACGACGCCATGATCCTCGAGCATGTGCCCGACCTCGATCGCCTTTGCCGGCGAATAGGCGCTGTTGCCGTCGACGAGCAGGATAGCGTCGTCGCCGAGCGCGGCGCGGACCTGCGGCACGATGGCCTCGGTGCGGCCCGGCCATTCGTCCTGGTCGCGTCCGCATTCCCGCCCGACGCGGAACTTGAAGGCGCGATAGCCGTAGGCGTCACGCAGCCGCGCAAGGCGCTCTGCCTCGGCCTCCGGCGTGATCTCGGCGCGCTTCATGCTGGAGGCATAGACCGGGAAGGGGCGCGGCTTGCCGCCCAGAAGCTCGCAGACGCTCTTGCCCTCGGCCCGTCCGCGCCTGTCCCACAGCGCGGTGTCGAGGCCCGTCAGAGCCCGGCATAGATAGGAACCGGGAAACTTGTGCTCGCGCTCGCAGATTGTGGCGACAAGGTCGTCGATGTCGGCGCCGTCCGCGCCCACTGCCCAGCGTGCGACCTGCCGGTGGAAGACGGTTGCCGTGATGTCAGCACAATAGGGTGAGAACTGCCCCCAGCCCTGGCTTCCATCCGCGCAGGTGACGCGGACAAATCCGACATCGGGTGTGGTGAAGCTCTCGAGCCGGGTGATCTTCAGCTGCGGGGTCGTCAGTGAACTGGTCATCGAGCTGGTCTTCATGGGGGCCGCCGTCGCATGTCTTGCGCAAGGCCCGGCGGGTCTGCTGGGCGAGCGCCGTCAGAAAAGGCTTGAATTGGCCTGAGCAGAAGGACCATTCTCAACAAATCAGCAGTCCAATCACGTGTGGGAGATGTGAATGATCAAGCGCGCCGAGGGCGCCCTGCTGCAATCCATGTCGCTGGATCGCAACGGCCCCTATGGCCTCAGCATGCAGATCTGCGCCGGATTGCGCGAGTTGATCCTCACCGGCGCGCTGCGTGACGGCGAGCGGCTGCCGGCGACGCGCACCCTGGCGCAGGAACTGGGCGTCGCGCGCACAACCATCGTCGAGAGTTTCGACCGTCTCGCCGCCGAAGGGCTGATCGAGACGCGGGTGGGGGCGGGAACCTATGTCACGCGCGCCCATGCCAGTGGCCGCCCGGCCCCGGCGACGGCGGCTGTCGCGGTGCCGACGGCCCGCGTCCGGCTGGCCCAGGCGATGGACACGGCCTCGAAGCTCTTCGGCGCGCGCCTGCCTCATCAGGCGCAGGCCTTCACCACCGCCATGCCCGCCTTCGACGCGTTCCCGATGGCCCAGTGGGCCAAATTGTCGAGCAGGCACTGGCGCAAGGCACGCCATCAGGTGCTCGGCTACCCCAATCCTCACGGCGAGCCGGAACTGCGCCAGGCCATCGCCGCCCATTTGCGTCTCAACCGGGGCATTGCCTGCGAATGGCAGCAGGTCTTCGTGGTCGCCGGCGCGCAACAGGCTTTCCAGCTTCTCGCCGCCACCCTCATCGATCCTGGCGACAAGGTTTGGTTCGAGAATCCCGGCGCCATCGGCGCGCGCAACTCCCTGCTGCTGCTGGGGGCCGATCTCGTGCCGGTGCCGGTTGACGATTCCGGCCTCGTCGTGGAGGAGGGCCTCGCACGCGCCCCGGATTTCCGCCTGGCCTTCATCACGCCCGCCCACCAGCAGCCGCTTGGCGTGACCATGAGCCTCGAGCGCAGGCTCGCTTTGCTTCAGGCCGCGCAGGCCAGCGCCGCCTGGATCAT
>JBIPLL010000021.1:0-13343 GCA_044368425.1 Beijerinckiaceae bacterium | reverse complement strand
TGCCTTCCGTGATCGAGGAGCCCGACGCCTTCAACTCGCCCGTCGTGTAATGGCTGTAGAGCGCCGCACCCAGCGGATCGGCGAGACCGATGCGGATGGCGGGGTTGCGCGCCTTGAGCGCCATGCCGGTGCCGGCCAGCGTGCCGCCAGTGCCCACCGCGCAGATGAAACCGTCGACGCGGCCTTGCGTCTGTTCCCAGATCTCGGGGCCGGTCGTCTCGATATGCGCCAGCCGGTTGTCCACATTGTCAAACTGGTTGGCGAAGATCGCCCCGTTCGGCTCGGTTTGCGCGAGTTGCGCGGCGAGACGCCCCGCCACCTTCACGTAATTGTCGGGATTGGCGAAGGGTACGGCGGGCACCTCGATAAGCTCGGCGCCCATCAGCCGCAGCATGTCCTTTTTCTCGCGGCTTTGCGTGTTCGGGATGACGATGACCGTCTTCAACCCCAGCGCATTGCCAACAAGCGCAAGCCCGATACCCGTATTGCCCGCTGTTCCCTCGACCACCGTGCCGCCGGACTTGAGAAGCCCCTGCGACATGGCCTGCCGGATGATGAAGAGCGCCGCGCGGTCCTTCACAGACTGGCCGGGATTGAGGAACTCCGCCTTGCCCAGAATGGTGCAGCCCGTCATCTCGCTGGCGCGACGCAGCCGAATGAGCGGCGTGCGGCCGATGGCGTCGAGCACGCTGGGGCTCTGGGGAAAGAAGGGGGCAGCGGAGGTCATGCGGGCGTTCCTGCGACAATCGGGACCGCTTCCTTAGAGGATTTTACGCCCGCATGAAATCGTCCGTGAAATGCGGCGCTTTCAGCGCAGGGCGGCCCGGATCAGCGCCTTGGCATCCTCGCTCGCCCATTCGGCCGCGCCATTGAGATGGCCGAGCCGGCAACCCTTGGCATCGACAAGCACGGTTGCCGGCATGCCGAGCGCGATGCCGGCCGCCTTCAGCTCCTGGAAAACCTTCGTCGTCGGGTCGGTGAAATAGGCAAGGTCGCGGATGCCCGCTTCCACCAGCCACGCCTTCGGGCGTTCCAAATTGCGCTGGTCGATATTGATCGCCGTCACCTGGAAGGCGGGTCCGCCCAGCTCGCGTTGCAGGGAATCGAGCGCGGGCATCTCCTTGCGGCAGGGCGCGCACCAGGTCGCCCAGAGATTGACGAGCACCACCTTGCCCTGCTGGCTCGACAGGCGCATGGGCTGGCCGTCCGGGCTGTTGAAGGCGAGATCGGCCAGCAGCATCGGCGGGTCTGCAACCGTGAAGGCAGCGACCTCGCCACGCGCCAGCGGCGCAAGCTTCGCGGTCGTGGCACGCGCATCCCGGCAGGCGGCCGCAGCCGGACTATTGTGCTGCGCCAAGTTCGTCCCGTATAGGGCGGCAGCGATCCCGGCGAGTGACACGCCGGCCAGACCAAGTGCCAGCCAGCGCCACGGCTTCGCGCGCGCCGCGCCCGGAGCGGGCCCTGCTGATGTCGGGGCTGGCTGCGTCGGATCGGTCATGGGCGGGCTAGCGCTCCTGAAAGGTGAGAGACGATGAGCAATGCCAAAGGCAATGCGATGTGGGGCGGGCGGTTCGCAAGCGGACCCGCTGCAATCATGGAAGAGATCAACGTCTCCATCGATTTCGACAAGCGCCTCTGGGCGCAGGACATCCGCGGCTCCTTGGCGCATGTCGAGATGCTGGGCAAGACCGGAATCCTGACAGCCGACGACGTGGCGGCCATTCGTGGCGGTTTGGAGACCGTCGCGACAGAGATCGCGGAGGGCCGCTTCACCTTCTCGCGCGGGCTCGAGGACATCCACATGAATGTCGAGAACCGACTGCGCGAGCTGATCGGGCCAGCCGCCGGTCGCCTGCACACCGCCCGCTCGCGCAACGATCAGGTCGCGACCGACATGCGGCTGTGGGTGCGCGACCAGATCGACGCGATCGATGCAGGGCTGCGCGATTTGCAGGAGGCGCTGGCAACCCGTGCGCTCGATCTGGCCGACGCGGTCATGCCGGGCTTCACCCACCTGCAATCGGCCCAGCCCGTGACGATGGGCCACCATTTCCTGGCTTATGTGGAGATGCTCGCCCGCGACCGCGGCCGCTTCGCCGATGCGCGCACCCGCCTCAACGAATGCCCGCTGGGTGCAGCCGCGCTCGCCGGCACCTCCTTCCCGATCGACCGGCACATGACGGCGGCGGCACTCGGCTTCGCGCGGCCCACCGCCAACTCGCTCGATTCGGTCTCGGATCGCGATTTCGTGCTGGAGACGCTGTCGGCCGCCTCGATCTGCGCCATGCACCTGTCGCGCTTCGCGGAGGAGATCGTGCTCTGGACGACGCCGCAATTCGGCTTCGTCAGCCTGTCCGACGCCTTCACCTCCGGCTCCTCCATCATGCCGCAGAAGCGCAACCCGGATGCCGCCGAGCTGGTGCGCGGCAAGGCCGGGCGCATCTTCGGTGCATTGCAGGCGCTGCTTGTCATGATGAAGGGCCTGCCGCTGACCTATTCCAAGGACATGCAGGAGGACAAGGAAGGCACCTTTGACGCCCTTGACGCCCTGGCGCTCTGCGTTGCGGCCATTGCGGGCATGGTGCGGGACATGACGCCGAATACGCGCCACATGAAGAAGGCAGCGGGACTGGGCTATGCCACCGCGACCGATCTCGCCGACTGGCTGGTCCGGGTGCTGGGCCTGCCCTTCCGCGACGCCCATCACGTCACCGCGAAGCTCGTGGGTGTGGCGAGCGCACGCAAGGTCGGGCTCGAAAGGTTGACGCTGGACGAGATGCGCGCCGTCGAACCTCGCATTTCGGAAGAAGTCTATGCGGTACTCGGCGTGGAACGCTCGGTGCGCAGCCGCGTCAGTTTCGGCGGCACCGCGCCCGTGAACGTGCGCCGGCAGGCCCGCCGCTGGCTGAAGCTCCTGCGCACCACTGCCCGGCGTGAGGCGTCGCCAGCCGAGAAGGCACCTGAATGACCCACCCCGCGAAAATCGCGCAAAACCGCCTCCCAAGCCAGTGCAAAGCCCGCTAAGGTGCCGCTGAAACCACGTCCGGCATCAAGCTCAAGTCAGGATCAAGCCCTTGCCGCCTGTCTTCGCCCTGTTTCGCACATGCCTCGTCGTCGCTGCGATCGGCCTCGCCGTTTCCGCCTGCGGGCGTCGTGGCGCGCTTGAGCCGCCGCCAGGTGCCGCCAATGCCCAACCCGGCGCCACCAACAGCGCTGCGCCCCAGCGCACGGCCGACGACGACGACAACGACGCGCTCAATCCAAGCCCCGTCGGTCAGGCCAAGAAACGCCCGCGCGCCATCGTGATCCCGAAGGAACCCTTCATCCTCGACCCGCTGCTCTGAGCGCGGCGTCGAAACGCCCGGGCAAAGGCCCGGCCCGGAGACCGGCATGCACCATTTCAGCCATCGCGGCGGCATCATGCATGCCGAGGACGTGGATCTGCGCCGGATCGCGCAGGAAGTCGGCACGCCCTTCTATTGCTATTCGACCGCCACCCTGACACGCCATTACCGCGTCATCGCGCAGGCCTTCGCGGATCAGGACACGCTGGTCTGCTACGCGATGAAGGCCAATTCCAACCAGGCCGTGCTGGCAACGCTCGCCCGCGAGGGCGCAGGCATGGACATCGTCTCGGAAGGCGAGCTGCGCCGCGCGCTGGCAGCCGGCGTGCCCGGCGAGCGCATCGTCTTTTCGGGTGTGGGCAAGACGCGTGGCGAAATGGCGGCAGCCCTCGAGGCAGGCATTCTCTGCTTCAATGTCGAGAGCGAGCCCGAGCTCGAGGCGCTCTCCGAGGTCGCCCTGTCGAAGGGCACGCGCGCGCCGATCTCGATCCGCGTCAATCCGGATGTCGATGCCAAGACCCACCGCAAGATCTCGACCGGCAAGTCCGAGAACAAGTTCGGCATCCCGATCAGCCGCGCCCGCGAGATCTATGGCCATGCAGCGCGCCTGAAAGGCCTGAAGATCACCGGCGTCGACATGCATATCGGCAGCCAGATCACCGATCTCGAGCCTTTCGACAACGCAACCGCGCTGCTGGCCGAACTGGCCCGCGACCTCATGGCGCAGGGCCATGCGCTCGACCATATCGACCTGGGCGGCGGTCTTGGCGTGCCCTATCGCGAGGACAACGAGCCCCCGCCCGACCCGGCCGCCTATGCCGCCACGATCACGCGCCACACCCGCCCCCTGGGTCTGAAGCTGGTCTTCGAGATGGGCCGCCTCATTGCCGGCAATGCGGGGATTCTCGTGACGCAGGTCATCTTCGTGAAGCATGGCCAGGTCGACTTTGGTGAGGGCAAGCATTTCGTCATCGTCGATGCGGCGATGAACGACCTGATCCGCCCGACGCTCTACGACGCGCATCACGACATCAAGCCGGTCGTGCTGCCCTCGCCCGATGCACCGCGCCTGGTCGCGGACGTGGTCGGACCGGTCTGCGAGAGCGGCGACTTCCTGGCGCTCGACCGCGAGATGGCCGCGCCCGCACCGGGCGACCTCCTCGCCGTGATGACGGCCGGAGCCTATGGCGCCGTGCAGGCCGGCACCTACAATACCCGACCGCTGGTGCCGGAAGTAATGGTCAAGGGCGATGCCTTCGCAGTGGTGCGACCGCGCCCGAGCTACGACGACCTGATCGGCCTCGACCGGCTGCCGTCCTGGCTGTGAGGCTGCGTCACACACCGTGACACTCACGTTTGCGTGCAGACACTCGCCAATTCGCCATCGCGTGCTACCTTGACGTGAGAAGCAGCGCGGGGGGCGCGGCTTCGCGTGCCCGGCTCGCCGCCGGCACACGATCCTCGCAACGGAGATGCATCGCGCATGGCCGGAGAACAGACGCCCCATCCGGCGGACCGCGCTTTCCCGGCTGCCGGGACGGCGGCAGGGACGAGCGACCCACGTCCGGCCCGCCTGTCGGCGCGCGACAGGCTGGAGCGGCTTGTCCTTGCCTCGCGTGCAGCCCTGTTCTGGGACCGCCTCTGGCCGGCTCTGATGCCCGCCCTCGGCGTTGCGGCACTCTATGTGATCGTGTCGCTCGCAGGCCTGTGGCTGGCTTTGCCTCCCATCGGCCGCATGCTGGGCGCCGGCCTGTTCGTCGTGATGGCGCTTGCCGCACTCGTTCCCCTCGCCCGCCTCGGCTGGCCCGACCGGGCACAGGCCCTCGCACGTCTCGACCGCGGCGCTTCGCATCGCCCGGCCACCACCAGCGACGACAATCTTGCCCTTGGGCTGAGCGATCCGGCTTCGGTCAATCTCTGGCAGGCCCACCGCCGCCGCGCCGAGCGTGCGATTATGGCGCTGCGGGCGCCTGTGCCCCAGCCGGGCATGACGCGCCGCGACCCCTATGCCCTTCGCCTGCTGGGGCTTGTCGGCGTCGTCGCCGCCCTCTTCGTCGCCGGGCCGGACTGGCGGGCCCGGTTGACCGGGGCCTTCGACTGGAAGGCTCCGGCCGCTGCCGAGGCGGCCTATCGCATCGACGGCTGGATCGATCCGCCGCATTATACGCGGCTGGCGCCGATCATGCTCGAACTGACGCCCGCCCCTGACGGTACGACGCGGCTGGCGCAGGTGCGCGCACCTGTCAACAGCACGCTCGTCCTGCGCGTCAGCGGCCGGCAAGACGTGAACCTGTCGCTCAGCGGCGACCTGAAGGAGGTCAAGTCCGAGGACACGGAAGCCGGCAAGGCTGATACGACCCGGGCAGAGGCCGCGAAGCCGGCAGCACCCACGCGCATCGGCGCGGTCGAGGTGACCCAGACCCGCCATGTCGTCGCCGGAAATGGCCGCGTCGTCGTACGCGCCACCGGCGTCAGCCGCGCCGATGTGACGATCAACGTCATTCCGGACGAACCGCCGCAGGTGAGCTTCGCCAGTCCGCCACAGCCGGGCCAGCAGCCGGGCACGCTCTCGTTGTCCTATGTTGCGAAGGACGATTACGGCATCGCGGCGCTGGAGCCGGTCTTCGAGTCCGTCGAGGAGGCTGCGCGAACACGCGCCCTGATCCCGCCGCCCAAGCCCGTGCTCTCGCTGCCACTCGACCCCCAGGCGGGCGGCGAGACGCGCTCGGACGTCGACATTGCCAACCATGCCTGGGCAGGCGCCCGGGTGCGTCTGACGCTCGTGGCGCGCGATGAGGCCGGCCAGGAAGCCCGCAGCGAGACCGTCTCCGTCGATCTTCCGCAGCGGACCTTCACCAAGCCGCTGGCGCGTGCGCTCGTCGAGCAGCGGCGCCTGCTGGCGATGGACAGGCAGGCCCGCAAGCCGGTCCAGTTCGCACTCGATGCCCTGCGCATCGCGCCTGACCGCTTCATGCCGCGACTCGGCGAATATCTTGGCGTCTCGGTCGCGGGCGAACGCCTGCGGCTCGCGCGCAGCGACGCGGATCTCATCGCTGTGGTTGACCTCCTCTGGGAGATTGCCGTGCGCATCGAGGACGGCGACCTGACCGAGGCCGAGCGCGAACTGCGCGCGGCGCAGGAGGCCCTGCGCGAGGCGCTCGACCGCAATGCGACGCCTGACGAGGTTCGCCGCCTGACCGAACAGCTGCGTCAGGCCATGGACCGCTTCCTGCGCGAATTCGCCGAGCGCGAGATGCGCAACCAGCGCGACGACAACCAGGCGCAGAACCAGCCGAACCAGCGCAACCAGGCCCAGCGCTTCGTGACCCCTGAGGACCTCAACCGGATGCTCAACCGGATGGAGGAACTCTATCGGCAGGGCGACAACGAGCAGGCCCAGCGCCTCCTCGAACAGCTGCGCAACATGCTCAACAACCTGCAGACCGCGCGGCCCAACCGCCAGCGCAACCAGCAGGGACAGGAGATGGAGCAGGCGCTCAACGACCTTGAGGAAATGACACGCGACCAGCAGGAGCTGCGCGACGAGACCTTCCGGCAGGACGGGCAGCAGCGCCGCGACAGGATGCGCCCCAACGAGCGTCAGCGCGGCCAGCAGCAGCAGGGCCAGCGCGGACAAAGGGGCCAGCAGGGACAACAGGGCCAGCAAGGCGAGCAGGGGGACGAACAGGCGGAGGGCGGCGACCAGCAGGGGCAGGGACAGGGCCTCGCGGAACGCCAGCAGCGCCTGCGCGAGCGTCTCGAGGCGCTGCGCCGCCGCATGCAGGAGCGCGGCATGGATCCGGGCCAGGGCCTGGGTGATGCGGAGCAGGCCATGCGCGATGCCGAACAGGGGCTCGGGCAGGGCGACGGGCAGGGCGCCGTGGATGCGCAGGGTCGGGCGCTGGAAGGCTTGCGCCAGGGCCAGCAGAACCTCGCCCAGCAGATGCAGCAGCAGGGCGAGGGCGAGGGCGAAGGACAGGCGGGAGAGCCAGGCGACGATCCGGGCCAGCCCGGACGCGCCTCGAATAACGGGCAGGAGCGGCAGGATCCATTGGGCCGCCCGACACGTAACCCGCGTGCCAATGACAATGCCCGCTTCGACCGGCAGGGTGGACGCGGATCAATGGAGCTGAAGATCGACGACGTGATCCGCGAATTGCGCCGCCGTCTCGGCGATCCGTCTCGCCCGCGCGAGGAACTCGATTATTTCGAGCGCCTGCTGCGGCCGCGCTGATCGCAGGGCAGTCGGGGCGGGGTCATTGCAAGATCCCGGTGCAAGATCCCGGTGCAAGATCCGGGTTTTGCCCGGATGAACATGTTGGATGTCAGGCCGGCATTGCCGGCACAGGAAAGGTCGCCATTCGTGTCCTATATCGTTCCCGTAGCCACGGGCGCCGTTGCCATCGTGCTCCTCATGGGTCTCATCAACATGCTGCGTGGGGGCAGCGCCAACCTGTCGCAGAAGCTGATGCGCTGGCGCGTGGGGCTGCAATTTGTCGCGATCATTGTCATCATGGCCGTCGTCTGGTGGCGCGGCGGCTGAGTCCCCGCGCCGGCAAAGCCTGGACCGGGCGCCGGCGCGATACTTTTCATGATGTGACCGGGTGCCGTTCCACGTTCCCCGCGCTATGTGAGCCGGACACTAGGGGACGGGAATCGACAGCATGGTCAGACTGAACCGCATCTACACCAAGACCGGCGACGACGGCACGACGGGGCTGGCGAGCGGCGGTCGCCGGCCGAAATATGATGCGCGGGTCGAGGCCTATGGCACGGTCGACGAGACCAATGCCTGCGTCGGGCTCGTGCGCCTGCACACGACGGGAAGCGGGGACGTCGACGTGGCGCTGGTCGATGCGATGCTCGGCCGCATCCAGAACGACCTGTTCGATCTTGGCGCGGACCTCGCGACCCCGGATACCGGCGAGGATCTCGGCTACGAGCCCCTGCGCATCGTCGCAGCACAGGTGGAGCGGCTGGAGCAGGAGATTGACACGCTCAACGCGGACCTTGCGCCGCTGCGTTCCTTTGTCCTGCCCGGCGGCACACCCGCTTCCGCCGCGCTGCACCTCGCCCGCACAATATGCCGGCGCGCCGAGCGCCAGACCGTCGAGCTTGCCCAGAAGCCTGGCGAGATCGTCTCGGGAGACGCGATCCGCTACCTGAACAGGTTGTCGGATTTCCTGTTCGTCGCGTCCCGCTATCTCAATGCGAGGGGCGCGGGCGACGTGCTGTGGGTGCCGGGCCAGAACCGCTGACGCGGGAAACTGTCGCAGGCGGTCGGGGGGGCGTCCATGTTCATACCGCTGCACGACGGGCTGCCGCTGCGCCGCCTGCGCGCCCCCTACGTGACCTACGGCCTGATCGGCGCCAATGTCGGACTGTTCGCGATGTCGTCCGTACTGACGGTCGCCGGCGTCAACGAGGGCGTGCTCGCCTTCGGGCTTGGCACGGTGCCAGGCGTCATCTTCGGCCATGAATATCTGCCGGAGGGCTATCCGTTCGTGCCGGCGCCGCTGACGCTGGTGACGAGCCTGTTCCTGCACATCACGTGGCTGCATCTTCTCGGAAACATGCTGTTTCTCTGGGTCTTTGGCGACAATGTCGAGGACGAGCTCGGGCATCTTCGCTTCCTGGCCTTCTATCTCGCCTGTGGGGCGGCAGCGTCGCTTGCCCACTCCCTGACGGATACCGGCTCGGTGCGACCGCTGATCGGCGCATCGGGGGCCGTTTCGGGTGTCGTCGCGGCCTATCTCGTGCTGCATCCGCGCGTCTGGCTGTGGGGCCTGTTCCTGAAAGGCATCCCGCTTCGCCTGCCGGCCATCTGGGCGCTGGGCTTCTGGATCGGCATGCAGGTTCTGGCCGCCTTTCTCGGCGGCGACGATTCCGTCGGCTGGTGGGCCCATCTCGGTGGGCTTGCCGCCGGCTTCCTCCTGATCCGCATCATGCGGCGCAACATGGTGTCGGCTGGGCCTTGACCATGCCAGATACCCATCCCTCGTCTGCTTTCCGCGGAATTGACACCGCTTGCAGCAGGTGCATACGTCGCTGCCGGCTCAGGGTATGCTTTGTACCCTTGCCAGCGTGCAGCGCAGCGAGCGGAGTGGGTGGATGAAGGTCCTCGTCCCCGTCAAACGCGTGGTCGACTACAACGTGAAGATCCGGGTCAAGCCGGATGGTTCAGGTGTCGACCTCGCCAATGTGAAGATGTCGATGAACCCCTTCGACGAGATCGCCGTCGAGGAGGCGATCCGTCTGAAGGAAGCCGGCAAGGTCACCGAGATCGTGGCCGTGTCGATCGGTCCGGCCCAGGCGGCCGAAACGATCCGCACCGCCCTTGCGATGGGTGCCGATCGCGGCATCCTGGTAAAGACGGACACGGTGGTAGAGCCTCTCGGCGTCGCCAAGATCCTGGCAAAGGTCGTGGCGCAGGAAAATCCGCAGCTCGTCATTCTCGGCAAGCAGGCCATTGACGACGACAGCAACCAGACGGGCCAGATGCTGGCCGCGCTGCTCGGCTGGCCGCAAGGCACCTTCGCCTTCCGCGTGACCGTCGACGGCGACGGGCTCAACGTGGTCCGCGAGGTCGATGGCGGTCTCCAGACGGTGAAGCTCGCCCTGCCTGCCGTCGTCACGACCGACCTGCGCCTGAACGAGCCGCGCTACGCCTCGCTGCCGAACATCATGAAGGCGAAGAAGAAGCCGCTCGACGAGACCTCGGCCGAGGCTTTGGGCGTGGACGTCTCCCCACGCCTGAAGGTGCTGCGGACCACGGAACCGGGCGGCCGCCAGGCGGGCGTCAAGCTCGGCTCTGTCGGAGAGCTCGTGGGCAAGCTCAAGGAAGCGGGGGTGCTCTGATGGCGACTTTGCTGATTGCCGAACATGATAATGCGTCGCTCAAGGACGCCACCGCCAAGGCGCTGACCGCAGCGATTGCGCTCGGTCAGCCGGTCGACGTGCTCGTTGCCGGCCATGGCTGCAATGGGGCGGCACAGGCGGCCGCCACGCTCGCCGGTATCCGCAAGGTACGTGTGGCGGATGCCCCGCATTACGACCACATGCTGGCCGAACCCGCCTCCGCGCTGATCGCAGCCCTCGCGGGCGACTACACGGCGCTGGTGGCACCGGCAACAACCGCCCTGAAGAACGTCATGCCCCGCGTTGCGGCCCAGCTCGACGTGATGCAGGTATCCGAGATCGTGAAGGTCGTCTCGCCCGACACGTTCGAACGCCCGATCTACGCGGGCAATGCGATCCAGACCGTGCAGTCGACCGACGCACTCAAGGTCATCACCGTCCGCACCGCCTCCTTCGCTGCGGCAGGCACAGGTGCCACTGTTCCGGTCGAGGCGGTCGCAGCCGGCGCGGCGTCGTCCACGTCTGCCTTCGTGGGCGAGGAACTCGCGGCCTCCGATCGCCCGGAACTCGCTTCCGCCAAGATCGTCGTGTCAGGCGGGCGCGCTCTGGCATCGAAGGAGAATTTCGAGGCCGTCATCCTGCCGCTTGCCGACAGCCTCGGTGCGGCAGCCGGCGCCTCGCGAGCGGCGGTCGATGCGGGCTTTGCCCCCAACGACTGGCAGGTCGGCCAGACGGGCAAGGTCGTGGCTCCCGACCTCTACGTGGCGGTCGGCATTTCCGGCGCGATCCAGCATCTGGCCGGCATGAAGGACTCGAAGGTCATCGTCGCCATCAACAAGGACGAGGAAGCCCCTATCTTTCAGGTGGCCGATTACGGCATCGTAGGGGACCTCTTCCAGCTGGCGCCTGCCCTGGCCGAGGAAATCGCCAAGGCGCGATCCTGACCAGATGGACGCGTGACTGAGACGACAGCGGCTTCCGGCGGCGACGCCGGCAGCCAGACCCGCACTGCTTCGAGGGATATGGCAAGGATCATGGCATGAGCGTCGAGATCAGGACTGTCGGCGTGATCGGTGCGGGCCAGATGGGCAATGGTATCGCCCATGTCTGCGCCGTTGCCGGACATGAAGTGGTGCTGCATGACATCTCGGAGGACCGCATCCATGCGGGTCTCGCGACAATCAACGGCAACATGGCCCGGCAGGTTTCGCGCGGATTGTTGACCGAGGAAGCCCGCAAGGACGCCCTCGGACGCATCAAGCCGAGCCAGGGCCTCGATCATGTCGGGCAATGCGACCTCGTCATCGAGGCAGCCACCGAGAACGAGGCGGTCAAGCGCAAGATCTTCGCCGAACTGGGCCCCCACCTGCATCCCAAGACGATGCTGGCCTCCAACACCTCGTCGATCTCGATCACGCGCCTTGCATCCGGCACCGACAGGCCGGAGCGTTTCATCGGCATTCATTTCATGAATCCTGTGCCGTTGATGCAGCTCGTGGAGCTGATCCGGGGGATTGCAACCGAGGACCCGACCTTCGAGGCGGCCCGCAGCTTCGTGACCCGGCTGGGCAAGACGGTGACGACCGCCGAGGACTTCCCGGCCTTCATCGTCAATCGCATCCTGCTGCCGATGATCAACGAGGCGATCTATACGCTCTATGAGGGTGTCGGCTCGGTCGAGGCGATCGATACCGCCATGCGTCTGGGCGCCAATCACCCTATGGGCCCGCTGCAGCTCGCCGATTTCATCGGACTCGATACCTGCCTCTCGGTCATGCAGGTTCTGCATGACGGGCTGGCCGACACGAAATATCGGCCTTGCCCGCTGCTCGTGAAATATGTCGAGGCCGGCTGGCTCGGCCGCAAGACCAAGCGCGGCTTCTACGACTATCGGGGCGATAAACCCGTTCCGACGCGTTGATCGGCAGACAATGGGCGGAAGAGACGGCCACGGGCCGGCCCTTCGCCAATATCGTGGGTCTTGAGCAGGCGCCGGCTTACCAGCGGCGACGGGAACAGATTTCCACCGAGCGTGTGACCCAGCGCCCCGTCCGCGGATTGAACACGCGGCGCGGCTCGTAGCGGCAGACGGTACGGCGATAGGCCGGACGCGGCGGACCCCAGCGGCGATCATCGAACCGGCGCCGACGCTCGTAATATTGCGCCGTCTGCCCCAGGTCCTGGTCGGAATTCCGGACGAGTTCGCCCACGGGACCAGATACGGGCATCAGGGCGGCGCTGACGGGAGCTGCCGGCAAGGCAAGGCCCGCCGCGAGCACGAGACCCGCAAATGCACTGCGCAAGGTCATGTTGGTCTCCTCGAATGACGCGCGGCAATCGGTGCGCGTCGGAAAAGGGCAGGCAGGCCGGACCGGCACGTCTTCGTCACGGTCATTGCCTGCTGCGACGGATGTGAGGGCAACGCAGGGGGCGAGGTGCAGTTCCCGCCGCTCCTGGCCACACCGCCAGCTGGAACATCTGGCCGATTGGCGCGCCTCACCCCATCTGTGGCAAGGAGAGAGCCGCGGCCGCGAATCCATCTGGAGCAGGGCAATGTCTGACAGGCAGGAGGAGGACGAGGCCCGCGCGCGCGAATCGCGCCGCATCCTCGAGGGGATCGCACGGGACCATGACACGCTGGGCGGATCGGCCCTGGCGCGTGCAGCCAACCGCAAGGCGCGCGACGTGACCGATCATTTCGCGGCCCGCGACGTGGTGGGCCAGGGCGCGGACGGCGGCACCGATCCCATCGAATTGTGGGGCCGCCGCATCGGGCGCAGCCTGTCGCTCGTAGGCGTGATCGTTCTGGCCTATTGGCTGGGCCAAACACTGCGCATCTGGTGACAATGATGGACGCGATGGCACGACAGGACGTGAACTGTGCCGGCTGGACGGCACCCTCCCTCGATGCGTTCGAGGTCATGGCGCAGGATGCCTTCGAGCGGCTGCCGCAAGCCTTCCGCGATCTCTGCAGGGGCGTGATCATCCATGTCGTCGATTTTCCCGACGACGAGATCATGGCCGAGATGGAATGCGAGACGCCCTTCGACCTGCTCGGCCTGTTCCACGGCATCGGACTGGCGCAGGACGGTGCCCTGCCCGAGACCGGCCGCATGCCGAATACGATCTGGCTCTATCGGC
>JBIPLL010000032.1:0-11960 GCA_044368425.1 Beijerinckiaceae bacterium | reverse complement strand
AGACGCTGGGCGCCATCGTCACCCATGTGCTCGTCCATGAGATCGGCCATCATTTCGGTCTGTCGGACGAGGATATGGAAGCCATCGAGGCGGCGGCCGGTTGAGACCCGGACAGTCGGCGCGGCCCCGTGTCGCGTCCCCTCGCTGCGGCCGGGTCGCAGCACATATGGCTTGAGGCTTCATTGACACGACCAGACGAGGCCTCGACGATGTCGCGATACAACCTGCAGCCGTCCCGGATCGGGGGTGCGGCCCCGACTCGCCTGCGGCAACGGCGGGACGTCCTGTCGCTGATACTGGTCGCTTCGGGATTGGCAGCAGGGCTGCTCTCGACCGGCCTGTCCCGGGTGGCGCAAGCGGGCAGCGACCCCTGGCGTCTTCTCGCCGACGGCAGCCACATTGCCCTCGTGCGTCACGCCAATGCACCGGGGACAGGCGATCCGCCCGGCTTCACGCTCGCTGACTGCGCCTCGCAGCGCAATCTCGATGTGCCTGGCCGGTCCCAGGCCCGCAGGCTGGGGGAGCGCTTCCGCGCAGCAGGATTTCCGGCCGCACGGCTCTTCACAAGCGAGTGGTGCCGTTGCCGCGAGACGGCAGAGCTGATGGCGCTGGGTCCGGTCGAGGTCGCGCCCGAGGCCCTGAACTCGTTCTTCTCCGCACCGCACCGCGAGGCCGGCGCACGCCAGGCCATGCTGCGGCTTGTCGCCAGCCTTCCCCGGACGGGGCCGCCTGTCGTGTTCGTGACCCATCAGGTGAACATCACGGCCGTCACGGGCATTGTGCCGGCACCGGGGGAAATCGTCGTGGCTCGCCGCCAGCCGGACGGATCGCTCGCCCTCGCGGGCCGCATTCCGCCAGACTGATCGTCAGGCGGGCTTGATGCCACGCATCAGCACGCGGGCCCGCCAGATCAGCGCGGCCGACCGCAATCCGCTGAGCGCCGCATAGAGCGCGACGAAAGCCGTTGGCGACAGTCCCATCCAGAAGCCCGCAACGGAAATGCAGGCGGCCGCCGCAAAGGCCGCGTGCAGCACGAGGCCGTCATGCTCGCGCCGCGCCACCGAAAAGACCGGTGTCAGGAACTGCGCCATGGCCAGAAGCACGTAATGCCCGCACAGGATCTGCAGGAAGATTTCCGTCCCGGCCCAGCGCGCTCCGAAGATCACATCGATGAGGTCCGAGGACACGAACACGATCGCATAGGCGAGAGCCAGAGCCAGACCCACGCCCCAGACCAGCGCATCGATCCGGCCGGGCCCCGGTTCCCCGGCCAGCCGCGCCGGGTCGAGACCCCTGGCCTGAGCCGACAACCACTGCATCAGCACGCGCGAGCCGGAATGGGCGATGGTGACGTTCGGAACTTCGAGAACGCGAATCGCAAGGAAGGCAACCCCGGCGACAGCCGGGCTGGCGAGACTGCCCAGCGCCAGGATCGGCGCCTGCTGGGCGAGGCTGACGAGCAGGGCGGCGGGCATGTGCAGCGTGGGAAGGTCGCGCCAGTCCCGCAGGCAGGCCAGCCATTCACCGGGCGCCGGCCTGGAGAAACCGGTCAGGATCCGGTGCAGGCCCCCTGCGCCCCCGCGCGGGCGCAGGCGCAACACGTAGAAGCAGCAGACCAGTGCCACCGCCGCGATCTCGCCGGCGATGAGCCCCAGCGCGCCGGCCCCCCAGACGAGGCCAAGCACCGTTTGCACGCCGATCAGCGTGAGGGCATGGACCAGATGCGCGACGGCGATCAGTCTGAAACGCTCGTTGCGGATGCTGATGAGTTCGCCGATCCGCAGCAGCTTGTTCAGGACGATGCCAAGGCCCGTCGCGACGATCAGCCGCCAGTCCTGGGCCAGCAGATAGCCGAGTTCGTCCCCGATCCACAGTGCCAGCAGGACGAACAGCAGGGCAGATGCAAGCGTCGAGACAAGGGCCGTGCGCGCCAGGATCGTCACCCGTTCTCCGCGCCCTTCGAGAACGATGGCGACCTCGTACTGCCCCGACGAAACGGCATTCACGAGGAAGATGGTCGCCAGATAGGTCGCAAAGATGCCGAAGGATGTCGGGCTGTACAGCCAGATCATCCCCAGCCCGCCGAGCACCGTGACCGCCTTGGCCACAAGCCCCGACCCGGACATGACCAGGGTCGGTCCCATCGTCCGCAGGAAGGCGGAAACGTCACGCATCGAAAGGTTCCAAACGGAGATCTCGCCTCGAATTCGAACGGACGATGCGCACCCGGATCGCATCGCTAAAGCGCTGCTCATCTAGCACATATGCGTATGCCTCGCGCGGGTTCTGGATCAGCGGGTGGGACAGCCGGATCGGACGATCCACACGGGAACGAGCAAATCGTGGACACGGACGATTTCCGTTGACGCCCGGATTTCCGCAAGTCAACACCCGCCAATGAACCTGAATTCCGCCAGCAGCGTTGCCGAAGCCCCGCTCGACGCAAGCGACGGCAGGGGCCGCATCGCCTTCGTCGTCACGGAAGACTGGTTTTTCGTCTCGCATTTCCTGCCCATGGCTCGTGCGGCGCGCGAAATGGGGCTCGATGTCACGGTGATCACCCGCGTGCGCGACCATGCCGACCGCATCGCGGCGACGGGGGCCCGGGTCATCGCGCTCGAGGCCGACCGGGCGAGCCTCGATCCGCGTGCAATCCTGCGCACCGTTCGTGGCATGACGGCGATCCTGCGCGACGAGAAGCCGGACATTGTCCATTGTATTGCCCTGCGCTCGATCCTGATCGGCGGCCTGGCCGCCCGGCTCGCGCATGTACCGGCGCGGATTTTCGCACTGACGGGCCTGGGCTTTCTCGGAGCCCGCCGCGACAGGCTGGCCCGGCTCGCGCGCGGCGGCATCGGCCTGGCACTGCGCCGCGGCCTCGCGGGCCGGGGTGCGATCCACTACCTCTTCGAGAACGACGACGATCCCCGCCTGATCGGCCTCGACCCGACCGATTCGCACGTGACGATCGTCGGCGGCGCCGGCGTGGATCCGAAGGCTTATCCGGTCGCTCCGCTGCCGCCGCAACCGCCATTGCGCGTGGCGCTCGTCGCGCGGATGCTCTGGTCGAAGGGCATCGACCTCGCGGTTGAGGCCGTGACGGCCGCGCGCGCGCGCGGCGCCGACATCACGCTGACGCTGCACGGCGCCCCCGATCCCGACAACCCGAAGGCCGTGCCGCAGGCAACGCTCGACGCCTATGGCGCGCGCCCGGGCATCGCCTGGGCCGGGCCGACGCGTGATGTTCCCGGTGTCTGGGCAGCCCACCATGTCGCATTGCTGCCCTCGCGCGGCGGCGAGGGCTTGCCGCGCACCCTTCTGGAGGCAGCAGCCTCCGGCCGGGCCATCGTCACGACGGACGTGCCGGGTTGCCGGACGCTGGTTCGCGACGGTCGCGAGGGCCGTGTCGTGCCGCCTGACGATGTCGAGGCTCTGACGCAGGCGCTCGTTGACCTTGCCGGGGACCCCCGGGCCGTCATGGGCTACGGCGCCGCAGCCAGAGCCCGCATCCATGAGGGCTTCACCGAGGACGACCTGCGCCGGGCGATCCAGGACCTCTATGGCCGTTGCCTGCTGCCAGTCGCGCCCGCCTCCCGGCAAGCCGGGACAGGAAGCCGACGGTGACGCTGCCGGTTGCCGATCCGGTGGCCTTCATCAGGCGGGAGACGGCGCTGATCCCCGTGCCGCACGCGCCACGCATCCGCCTCCATCTGGCGGATGAGGCCACGGCGCTTTGGCAGCGCACGGAAGAAGAGCTGGGCGAGATCGGCCTGCCGCCGCCATTCTGGGCCTTCGCCTGGGCCGGCGGGCAGGCACTGGCGCGCTATATCCTCGACCACCCGGACGAGGTGGCAGGCAGGCGCGTCCTCGACTTCGCCTCGGGCTCGGGCCTCGTCGGCATTGCGGCGGCGCTGGCGGGAGCCGCCAGTGTCGAGGCCTGCGACATCGACGCCTTCGCGCTGGCCGCCATCAGCCTCAATGCGCAGGCAAACGGCGTGGCTCTGTCCGTTCGCGCGGACGATCTCATCGACCGCGACGACGGATGGGATGTCGTCCTGGCGGGCGACATCGCCTATGAGCGCGAGCTTGCCGGCCGCGTCTTCGCATGGCTGGGCAGCCTCGCCGCGCGTGGTGCACTGGTACTCGTGGGCGATCCCGGCCGGGCCTATCTGCCCCGCACGGGCCTGACATGCCTTGCGACCTATCAGGTGCCCGTGACGCGCACGCTGGAAGATGCCGAGATCAAGCGCACCAGCGTCTGGCGCCTCGATCCACCACAGGGTCTGGCCGCAGCTCCCGACCGCCCCGATTGACCCTCTCCGCGCGCAATGCTACCCGACGCCGGCGTGCCCCTGTGGCGGAATTGGTAGACGCGCTCGACTCAAAATCGAGTTCCGCAAGGAGTGCTGGTTCGATCCCGGCCAGGGGCACCATTCCATTTAAGTTGCAAGCCCGTCTGAGGGATTTGCGAAGCGCCGTATCGCCGCCGCTGGGCGATGCGTGGCTGTCATCGAGCCTTCATGCAAGCGCCTTAATTGGTTGCACCTCACGAGGGACACCCGCATGAAGACGCGCCACCTGACCGCCTTGACCGCTGCCCTGCTGACAGGCGTGGCCCTGCCAGCGGCTGCACAGCAATTCAACCGCATTGCCACGTTCCACGTCGTGCAGAACCTGCCGACCGGAGCCGATGCCAAGGCACCGACCGTTGCCGAGATCGTGACGGCGACACCGGACGGACGCATGCTCGTCTACACGGACGGCGAGGGAAAGCGGATCGGATTTCTCGACATCGCCGATCCTGCCGCGCCCAAAGCCGCGGGCACCGTCGACGTCGAAGGTGAACCTACGTCTGTCGTCATTGCTGGAAACAAGGTTCTCGCGGGAATCGTCACCTCCAAGAGCTTCACCGAGCCGTCGGGCCATGTCACGATCATCGATATCGCCACACGAAATCGCGAAGCGTCTTGCGAACTTGGCGGTCAGCCCGATGCGCTGGCGCTGAGCCCCGATGGCACTTTCCTAGCAATCGCCATCGAGAACGAGCGTGACGAGAAGATCAACAAGGGCGCCATCCCGCAAATGCCAGCCGGCAACCTGACGATCTTCAGCCTGAAGGGCGGAGCGCTCGATTGCGCCTCGCGCCGGGTGGTGGACCTGACGGGGATTGCGGCCGTTGCCGGCGAGGACCCGGAGCCGGAATATGTCGACATCAACAGCCGCAACGAGGCCGTGGTCACGCTGCAGGAGAACAACCACATCGCCATCGTCGATCTCGCCAGCGGCAAGGTCACGGCGCATTTTTCGGCCGGCACGGTCGATCTCGATGGCGTCGACACGAAGCGAGACGGCGTGATCAGCCTCGACGGACGCATGACTGGCGTCCCGCGCGAGCCGGATGCAGTCAAGTGGCTTGACGACGAGCGCTTTGTCACGGCCGACGAAGGCGACTGGAACGGCGGCACGCGAGGCTTCACGATCTTCCACCGCGACGGACGTGTCCTCCACGCAGCCGGCAGCCGGTTCGAATACGAGGCTGTCCGCCTCGGTCATTACCCGGAGAGGCGCAACGCCAAGGGCATCGAGCCGGAAGGGGTGACGGCCGCGACCTTCGGCAATGACCGCCTGATCTTCGTTTCGGCCGAACGCGCATCCCTTTTGGGCGTCTGGCGCGATACCGGGGCTGAGCCAGCTTATGTCCAGTCGCTGCCTGGCGGTGTCGGCCCGGAAGGCATTTTCGCCATTCCGGCGCGGGGTCTCGTCGTCACCGCGAGCGAGACTGATCGCCGGAAGGACGGTGGCATCGGCTCCGTGATTTCCATCTACCGCTACGGCGCCGAGGCGGCGTCCTATCCGACGATCATTTCGGGCGATGACGCGGCCGGGAAGCCCATCGGATGGGGTGCCCTGTCGGGCCTGGCCGCTGATCCGGTGATCCCTGGCAGACTCTACGCAGTAACGGACTCCTTCTACGGGCAAGGACGTATCCTCACGATCGATGCCACCCGCAAGCCGGCGATCATCACAAGCGCGATCACCGTGACCCGCGACGGCAAGCCGATGGCCGAACTGGACCTCGAGGGTATCGCGATGGCCCCCGGCGGTGGCTTCTGGCTCGCTTCGGAAGGCAATCCGGAGCGCGAGAAGAATCCGACTGGCTCCACGCTGATCCGCACCGACGGCACCGGCGTCGTCCAGTCGGTCGTCGAATTGCCGGCCGCTCTTGCGAGCCAGCAGACGCGGTTCGGCTTCGAGGGTGTGGCTGTTACCGGCTCGGGCGCCGACGAAACAGTCTGGCTGGCGGTCCAGCGCGAATGGAAGGACGATCCGAAGGGTTTTGCGCGGATCCTGTCCTATCGCCCCGCGACGGGGCAGTGGGGGCAGCTTCGCTACCCACTCGAACCGGCTCGCGAAGGTTGGATGGGCCTGTCTGAAATCACGACGGTTCCGGGCGGTTTCGTGCTGATCGAACGCGACAACCTGATTGGCCCCGATGCGACGGTGAAGCGTCTCACCCGCATATCGATGACCGGAGTCGAGCCCGCGCCACTCGGCGCGGCACAGGTACCTGTCCTCGCCAAGTCGCTGCTGCGCGACCTGATGCCGGATCTTCTCGCACCTAAGGGCTATGTCCTCGACAAGGTCGAAGGCTTCGCAATCGATGCCGCCGGAACGGCATATGCGGTCACCGACAATGACGGGCTCGACGGCTCGTCCGGCGAGACGCTCTTCATGCCCCTTGGGAAGCTGAACTGATTCGCCAATTGGGCCAAACCAGCCGGCCCGGTTTCTCCGGGCCGGTTTCAATGGTTCACTCGTCCCAAGCCTCGCATGTCGCGCCCTGCAACCGCGGCCCGATGCGCACCGGACACACAAGCCGGGCAAGCCCGGTCGCATCGTTGGTCTCGACGGCGACGCCGCACAATGTGCCGGCGCCGCCCGCCGCCTCCCAGCGCACGCCCGGCGTCTTCTCGATGAGGCGGCGCACGGGTTCGGCCCGCTCGAAGCCGATCACCGATTCGTAGTCCCCGCACATGCCGGCATCGGTCTGGTAGGCCGTGCTGCCGGGCAGCAGCCGCGCATCGGCCGATGGCACATGGGTATGGGTGCCGACGACAAGGCTCGCGCGTCCGTCGAGATGATAGCCCATGGCCTGTTTCTCGCTTGTCGCCTCGGCATGCATGTCGATGATCACCGCATCCGCGACACGCCCCATCGGGCACAGCTCGAGCTCGCGGTCGGCTGCCGCGAAAGGACAGTCGATCGCGTCCATGAAGAGGCGTCCCATCAGGTTGACCACGAGCACGCGGGCTCCGCTCGCGGTATCGATGAGGGCGGCACCGCGCCCCGGCGTGCCGGACGGGAAATTCGCCGGCCGCACGAGCCGGGGCTGGCGACCGATATAGACGAGCGTCTCCCGCTGGTCCCAGGCATGGTTGCCCAGCGTGATCGCATCGGCGCCGAGATCCAGCAGGTCGTTGCAGAGCGCTTCCGTCAGGCCGAAACCGCCGGCTGCATTCTCGCCGTTGATGACGACGCAATCGAGCCGCCAGCGCTCGCGCAAGGCCGGAAGATGCTGCGCCACCGCCTGCCGGCCCGCCCGGCCCACGACATCGCCCAGAAACAAGAGCCGCATGCGTCACTCCGCTGCCGGCGCCGCCCGGAGCCGGGAAAAGGCAGGATCAGGCGCGCGGCCCGTCCCGGTCGATGGCGAGAAGCTGGTCCCGGACGCCCGCCAGTTCGCGAGACAGGCTCCGCAAGCGCGTGGCCAGTTCGCCGCGCAGCCGCTCCGCCGATTCCGGAAACTCGGTGAGAACGCGCCCGACAATGCGGCGCGGCAGGCGCAGGACCGACGTCGTCTCCCGCGCAATGGCGGTGGCGGGCCGCGCAACCTCGATCAGCAGCGCGGTCTCGCCGATCAGATGGCCCGGGCCTGCCACCTGGCCGGCGGGCGACCCGTCATCCCGCACGTCGAGGGCCACGGAGCCCGACACCACGAGATAGCCGCCATCCGCAGGCTCGCCGCGCCGGAACAGCACGTCTCCGGCCCGCATGAGCCGCGTCTCGGCCGCGAAGGCGAGAAGCCGCAAGGCCTCCCGCTCCCAGTTGGCGAAGAGAGGCACATGCGCCAGCATGTCGACATCCCGGTCGAGGGCCACGACGGCATCCTTTCCTGTGGGCTCAGGGCACCAGCTTGTAGCCGCCGGATTCCGTGACGAGAAGACGCGCGTTGGCGGGATCAGGTTCGATCTTCTGGCGAAGGCGGTAGATATGCGTCTCCAGCGTGTGCGTGGTGACGTTCGAATTATAGCCCCAGACTTCCGTCAGCAGCACGTCGCGCGTCACCACCTTCTGCCCCGCCCGGTAGAGGAAGCGCAGGATGGCCGTCTCCTTCTCGGTCAGCTTGAGCTTTGAGCCCTTGTCGCTGATGAGCAGCTTGGACGACGGGCGAAACGTGTAATGCCCGATCTGGAATACGGCATCCTCGCTCGCCTGGAACTGGCGCAGCTGTGCCCGGATGCGCGCGAGCAGCACGGCGAACTTGAACGGCTTCACGACATAGTCGTTGGCACCGGCCTCAAGCCCGAGCACGGTGTCGGAATCGCTGCCTTGTCCCGTCAGCATGATGATCGGGCTCTTGAAGCCGGACTTGCGCATGAGACGCACGGCCTCCCGCCCGTCCATGTCCGGCAGCCCGACATCCATGATCAGGAGATCCACGCGGTCGCCCTTGACGCGTGCAATGGCTGCACTCGCAGTCTCGGCACTGTCGACGGAGAATTCCTCGGTCAGGTTGAGTTGCTCGGCGAGCGTCTCGCGCAGATCCTTCTCGTCATCGACCACCAGGAGGTGCTGCAATCTGGACATCCGTCACTCGCTCGCTGCAAAACGCCGCAGACACACATAGACGAAAGGACGGATTTGCCCAAATCGGCTTCGCTCGTGCATCGCGATGGCGGCGCAGATTGATTGGCAATATCCTTGAGTGCAACAAGCAGGACTGTGCACACCCGACCCGGCACGCCACAACGCAGCTTACCTCGCCCGATATGAAACGCACGACATTGTCCCGCATCGACGTGCATGCCATGCCCGGCGATCCGACACGCGGATGGCTGACCGCAGGCGCCGTGCGCCTGCCCTGCCGTCTGGGGCGCGGCGGCGTCGGCTCCCTGAAGCGCGAGGGCGACGGCCGCACACCACGCGGCAGCCATGCGCTCCTGCAGGTCTTCTACCGGGCCGACCGCCTGCCCCGGCCGCGCACCGGGCTGAGGCTGCGCCCGCTGCGGCCAGACGATGGCTGGTGCGACGCACCGTTCCACCAGCTCTATAACCGTCCGGTGCGCCTGCCATTCGCCGCGAGCCACGAGGACATGTGGCGCGCCGACCATGTCTATGATTGCGTGGTCGATATCGGCTGGAATCGTGGCTCGCTCGACAGGCCCGCCATTCGCGGCGGCGCTGGAAGTGCCATCTTCATGCACCTGACACGTCCCGAGCCCGCGCCCACCGCCGGATGCGTGGCCTTGCGCCGTTCCCACCTCCTGTGGTTGCTGGCACGCCTTGGCCCGCGCACCCGCCTGCATATCTGCTGACATCACCAGCCCGCCGGTGCCGCCGGCCCGAAAGGACGTCATGCCCGCCCTCTTGCCCGCCCGCCCGTCCCCTCGCTCCTGCCTGCTCTTCGATCTCGACGGCACCGTCGCCGATACCGACCCGGTGCATATCGTGGCCTTCCGCGAGATGATGGCGCCCCATGGCGTGTCGATCGACGAGGAAATCTATCGCACACGCATCAGCGGGCGCACCAATGCGGCGATCCTGGCCGAGTTCTTTCCGGAATGGCCGATCGAGCATCACGAGCGCTTCGCGGACGAGAAGGAGGCCTGTTTCCGTGATCGCGCCCGCAGCCTGATCGAGCCGATGGCTGGACTGATCGCACTGCTCGACGAAAGCCGCCGCGCCGGCATTCCGCTGGGCGTGGTCACCAATGCGCCGCGCGCCAATGCCGACTTCATGCTGGGCACGCTCGGGATCGCCGACCGGTTCGACATTGTCGTGCTTGCGGAGGAACTCGCGCATGGCAAGCCTCACCCCCTGCCCTACGCGACCGGCGTCGCGCGACTGGAGGCAGAGGCGGGCCGCAGCATCGCTTTCGAGGATTCGGTTGCCGGCCTGACCTCGGCACGCGATGCCGGCCTGTGCACGGTCGGTATTGCCTCCAGCCAGCCTGAAGACGTGCTCTACGCCGCCGGCGCCACACTCGTCGTGCCCGATTTCACGGATCCGCGCCTCGCGGCACTGCTGCGCGAGCATCTCGGCTGAGAAGATCAGCCGCGCGCGCCGAAAATCGCGCTGCCGACGCGGACATGGGTCGCGCCGAGCATGATCGCCTGTTCGAAATCGCTGCTCATGCCCATCGACAGCATGGGCAGGGCGTGGGTCCTGGCCAGCGTCGCAAGCAGGGCGAAATGGGGCGAGGGCGGATCCTCGACAGGCGGGATGCACATCAGTCCATCGATGGCGAGGCGATGCGTCTCCCGGCACAGGTCGAGGAAGGCAGGAAGGTCCGAGGGCGCAACTCCGCCCTTTTGCGGCTCCTCGCCAGTATTCACCTGCACCAGAAGGCGCGGGGTCCGGCCCGTCAGGTCGCGCTCGCGCGGGATTTCGCGAGCAAGTTCACGGGCAAGCGAGCCGCGGTCGAGCGTGTGGATCACGTCGAACAGGCCAACCGCCTGGCGCGCCTTGTTGGACTGCAGCGGCCCGATCAGGTGCAGTTCGGTCGCGTGGCCGAGCGCCCGCAGCTCCGGCCATTTGGCGGCGGCTTCCTGCACGTAGTTCTCACCGAACGCCGTCTGCCCGGCCTTGAGGACGGGCGCGATGCGGGCGGCGGCCACGGTCTTGCTCACGGCGATCAGCGTGACATCGCTGCGGCGCGAATCGCGCGCGGCGCGCGCCACCTGCATCCGGATGTCCTGCCAGCGAGCCAGGATCTGCGCGCTGTCGTCCGTCGTCCCCGACGCGGCGGCTTCTGTGCTCGGACCCATCGCTCCCCTCATGCATCTGCTATTTGGCATGCCGGGTCTACAGGAGGGTGTCCGCGCCGTCGAGCGGGCCGGGCCTCGGGGATCGTCGCACCGGAGCGAGCACATTGACCCGGCTGGCATTTCGGTGTCTGTGTGTGCGCCAATCACAGACAAAAGCCGGATGTCCGACGGGACAACGGCACCCCGGCGAAACCGTCACGGTGCCGGGCACGAGGACCGGTTTGAATGACGATCGAGCGCTATAATCCCAAGGTGTCGGAGCCCGCCTGGCAGACCGCCTGGGAGGAACGGGAACTGTTCCGCACCCGCAACGACGATCCCCGTCCCAAATATTACGTGCTCGAGATGTTCCCCTATCCATCGGGGCGCATCCATATGGGCCATGTCCGCAATTACGCGATGGGCGACGTCGTGGCACGCTACAAGCGCGCCCGCGGCTTCAATGTGCTCCATCCGATGGGCTGGGACGCTTTCGGCATGCCGGCCGAAAATGCAGCCATGGCCAACAAGGTCCATCCCAAGACCTGGACCTACGCCAATATCGACACGATGCGCCGGCAGCTGAAGTCGATGGGCCTGTCGCTCGACTGGCATCGCGAGATCGCCACCTGCGACCCGAGCTATTATCGCCACCAGCAGAAGATGTTCATCGACTTCTGGAAGGCGGGCCTCGTCGATCGCAAGACAGCCAAGGTCAACTGGGATCCGGTGGACCAGACCGTGCTCGCCAACGAGCAGGTCATAGACGGGCGCGGATGGCGCTCAGGGGCACTGGTCGAGCAGCGCGAACTGACCCAGTGGTTCCTCAGGATCACGGACTACGCCCAGGATCTGATCGAGGCACTCGACGGACTGGACCGCTGGCCGGAAAAGGTCCGGCTGATGCAGCGCAACTGGATCGGCCGCTCGGAA
>JBIPLL010000612.1:0-7064 GCA_044368425.1 Beijerinckiaceae bacterium | reverse complement strand
AGACCAGGGCGCGGTCCGGGTCCCACAGCGGAAACCGCAACGAGATCGGGTTCATGAAGCGGCCCATGAACTTGCGCCGCTTCTCCTTCGTTCCGCGTTCGAAAAGTTCGGCGACATCCGGGTCGACATCGCACTGGATCAGGTCGGCGCCATGCAGCTGCCCGAGCAGCCGGATCACCTCTTCCTGTGCCGGCGTGTCCTCGGCCAGCAGGTCCGTGAGCCGGCCCCAGACGGTGGCCATGTCCCGCTTGCCGTCCATCAGGCTGATGACCCGGTGCGAGGCCGGATTGAAGCGGTGGTACTTGCCCGCGACCCGGTCTTCCATCACATACCAGACCTCGCCGCGGTAGGCGTGCCGGTGGATGCGCACATGGCCGCGCAGCCGGGGCCGCAGGCCCGCGACGCGGTACCAGTTGGTCGACAGCAGGGCCTGCGTGGTGTCGCTCATGGCGCGCGGAGTGCTCGGCGGCGGCGGCTCAGGGCAGCCACTCCCAGGATTTGAGGCGCAGCCAGTCGGTGAAGCGGTGCGTCCAGATCCACAGCAGGCTGCGCTGGCCGGCGTCGACCTTGCCCACACCCTCCATGCCCGGGCGCATCGGTGGCGCAGGCTGGCCGGCGTCGGTCTGCAGTTCGGCCTCGACGCGGAAGTAGTTGCGGCCCTCTTCTGCCACCGAGACCGGCGTGATGCGCCGCACCGTGAGCGGGAACAGCTGCCCCGGCAGGCTGGTGAGCACCAGTTCGCCCGCTTGGCCCTGGCGCACATGGGCGATATCGCGCTCGTCGATCTTGAGGATGACGCGCCAGGCGTCCAGCGGGGCCAGTTCGAACAGCACCTTGCCCTGTTCCACGGGTGAGCCCAGCTGCTGGGACAGGTCGCCCTGCACCACCACGGCGTCGAACGGGGCTGTCACCTGGACCCGGCTGAGTTTCTCGAGCGTGAGGTCGAGCTGGGCGCGCGCCTGGTTGGCCTGCGCCGAGGCCAGGCGCAAGGCCACGCGGTCGGCCTTGGCCATGGCCTCGCGCTCCTTGCGCACCGAGACTTCGAGTTCGGACTCCCAGCGCAGGCGTTCGAGCTTCAGGTCCTTGTCCTCCAGCACGGCCAGCACCTGCCCCTGGCGTACCAGGTCGCCGGCGCGCGCGGGCGCTTCGCGGATATAGCCCTGGAAAGGTGCCGCGGCCACACGCTGGATGGCGCCCTCCACACTGGCGCGCGAGGACACCCGGAAGTCCGCCGGGTAAAGGGCCAGCACGGCGAGCAGAACGACCGCTGCGATCGCCAGCAGCTTGACGCCGGGGCGCGAGGTGTCCGTGACCTGGCGCAGCGCAGACTGCCAGGCGCGCTGCCCGTGGCGCAGCAGGTTTTCCTCGGCCGTGAGCTTGAGCTCGAGGATGGGTGCCAGCGCCAGGCCCAGGGTTTCCAGGCTCTGGCGTTCGGCCGGGTTGAAGGGCGCATCGCGCTCCAGCAGCCATACGGCGATGATGCGGTTGCCGGCTTCCAGCGGCACTGCGCACAGGGCCGCGCTGCCGGTTTCCGAGGCATAGGCCCGCAGGGACGCCGTGATCAGCGTGGCGCCTTGTTCGGGCTCCGGCCAGGTGACGATGGCACGCTGGTCGAAGGATTCGTTCATGGCCAGGGCGGCCAGGTTGACCAGGTTGGCCTTGTCGTCGAAGGTGGCCGAATTCGACACCGCCACCACACGCACCGTCTTGCCCTTTTCCAGGCCCAGCTGCACCTGGTGGCAGCCGAATTGTTGCGCCAACCGGTTGACCACCGCGAGCGCGGCCTTGTGGAAATCCGTTTCGGCCAGCGCCGCCAGGGTCAGGTCGAACAGGAAGGAGGAGCGTTCCAGCCGCGTTTCCTGGTCTGCCAGGGCGCGCAGGTTGTGCAGGTCGATGAGCCAGCCCACACCCCAGTGCAGCAGCCGCATGGCCTGGTTCAGGGTGGCCTCGGTGCTGCCGGCGAGCTCGACCACCACCACACCGAACAGGCTGTTGCCGCCATCCAGCGGGTAGGCGAACCGGGTCGGTCCACCGGCAGGGTCGGCGCGGACCACCCCCTTGCGCTGGACCAGCGCTTCCTGGGCGATGTCGCCGAGATAACTCAGATCGGTGTGCCCCGGCCAGACGGCTGCGGGCGCGTAGCTGCCATCGGCGTCCTGCAGCAGCAGCAGCCCGCTGTGCGGGCGGGTCAACATGCCGCACAGCACGGGCAGCCAGGCCTGGCACAGCTGCTCCGCGGTGCGGGCCTGCGCAAGCTGGCTCCAGGGGTCCGCTGCCACGGTCTCGCGCGGCGGATGGGTGGAAACGTCCTCGTTACGCGACTGCATGGGTAGGGTGTCTGCCGTTCATCAGGAAAGCACGCCGCGGCTGTCGCGCCGGAAACAAGCGGACCGCGACGCAGGCCCGTACACCTGCGCCGGCGGGAAAACCATGCCGTGCGGGACGTGCCCGCAATGTTATTTCAGTTCGCCGTGGCGGGATTCGTATTCGGCCATCAGCTTGGCCAGCAGTTCCGCCAGCCGCTTGGCGGCGAAGGGGCTCATGACCAGCCGGTGGCCCAGCTCGATTTCGACCTCGGGGCTGGCGCGGTCCCAGCTGGTGTTCAGGCCGAAGTTCAGCACCACCTCTTCCTTGGTGCTGTTCGCATTGGCAAAGTTGACGTAGGAGCTCTTCAGGTTGTCCACGTTCCACTTGACTTTGGGGCCCTTGGCTTCGGGGGCCTTCTTGGTGTCGACCATGCAGTTCTCTCCTTGGGTTGTGCGTGGGATTATCGGCTGGTGATGCGGGTGACAGGCGCGCCCAGCTTCCAGTTGTTCAGTTTGAGCGGGTTGTTGCCGGTGTCCCGGCTGCCGGCCACCCAGTCGCTGACCCACCCCGCCGACGAGCGGGTGTCCGCGCCAAAGGCAGACGCCGGCTGGCTGAAGTTGATCTGTGGCAGGGGTTGCACGACCGCCGAGGCGATGCCGAAGCTGGGCAGCGCAGTGGCCGGTGCCGCCACAGGCGCGAGGGCCTGCGCCACCAGCGCGTCGGTCGTGCTGACCACCACCACGGGCGCCTGCGCCACCGGCAGGACGATGCGTCCGTCGGTCGGGTCCGGTCCTGGCTGCGATTCGGCATTGAGGGTGAGCCGGGTTTCGTTCAGCGCCGTGGCCTGCAGGTCGATGGCCAGGATGCCCTGCGCATCGTCGGCCACGCGGAACTCCAGCTCGACCAGGGTGCCCGCGCCGCCGGCCATGGCACTCATGCGGGCCATGTCGATGGTGATGCGCCCGGGAACGCTGGTGTCCTTGACGAAATACGGGAAGTCCTGCGTCAGGCCGCCCAGGCGGACATCCAGCAGTTCCAGGCTGTCGGCCGGGTAGAGCAGGGTGATCTCGACCGACTCCAGACCGGCCGCCGTGTCCAGCGTGATCGGCACCACCACGGTGTCGCCCGGCATGCCCGCCACGCTCGCGGCGCTGACCACTGGGTCGGGGCCGCTGAAGGTCAGCGTCATGCCCTTCGGGATCGGCGGGATCTCGGCGCGGTCCAGGCCCATGACCTCGGACAACACGCGCTGCGCATCGAGCGAGCTCAGGGCGCCGTTGCCGTTGATGTCGGCCACGACCACAGGATCGATCAGCGGGTAGGCGCCAAAACCGGAGTCCATGCGCAATACCGCGCGCTGGATGCGCTGCACATCCAGTGTGGAGTACTTGGCGTTGCCGCTGGTGTCTCCCAGGTAGGCCACCAGATGCAGGCCGTCGTCGTCGCGGACGGCGGCACCGGTGTCCAGGGAGATGTTGCGCAGGTCCAGCAGCTGCTTGGCGCCGTAGGGCGCGCTGCCGGGCACGTTGGCGCTCAGGCGCACCAGTTCCAGGCTGCCAGCGCCCAGAGCGCTGCCCAGGCTCAGGGTGATGCGGACCTCGCCCGGCGTGCTGAAGTCGGCGCCGACGGTGCTGCCGGACGGCATGCCTGCGCCCCCGCTCACGCCGGTGATGGCGAGCAGCGCGGGATCGTAGGCCAGCGTGAAGCTCACCTGCTGCGCGCCGGTGGCGCCGCTGATCGTGATCGGCACGCCGACGGCCGTGGCCGGTACGTCCACGGCCTGTCCCGGGCCGCGCGCGAACTCGCCGATGCGCAGCACTGCACCACTGCCCGCGACGCTGAAGCTGCCGCTGAAGTGGTCACCCGCGGTGCCGTCGCGGTTGCCGTCCAGCAGGCCGCCCTGCGCGGTGGCGAAGGCGTTCGAGCGGCTGTCCAGCGTGACGGTGTAGCTGCCGTTGGCCAGCAGGCCGCCGGTCCTCACGAAGGTGAGGCCCTGGTGGTCGTCGTCGAGCACCACACTGCCCGCCACGTTGCGGCCGGCCGCATCGCGCAGCGCGATGTCGGCAGCGCCGCGGTTGTAGAAGGAGGAGTCGACCAGGTTGATCTCGCCGGGCACGAAGCCGCGGTTGAAGCGCACCTGGAAGCCCGTCGCCGTGGCGGTGAGCGCGCTGACCTTGAGTGTGCCGGGCAACACCGTCACCGTGGTGGAGGTGCTGTAGCTGCCATCTTCGTCGCTGGCCGTGGCCAGTACCGTGTAGTCGCCGGGGGCGGCATAACGGTGCGCCAGGTTGCCGGCGGCGGCCTCCAGCTGGCTGCTGCTGCCGTCGCCCCACTGGATCGTCCAGCCGGTGAGCGTGTCCTGGCCCGGGTCGGAGGAAGCGAGGTCGAGCACGAAGTCCTGGTCGTCGGTCACGCTGGCAGCACCGGTGAGCGTGAGGCTGGGCGCGACATTGGCGACCGTGACCACGAAACCGCGCTCGGCGATGCCGCCGGCTCCATCGGTCACGCGCAGCGTGAACCCGGCGCTTGCGTTGCCGTCCGGCGCAAGCCAGCTGAAGACGCCTGTGGCTGCGTCGATGGTGGCCCCGCGGTTGTCACCGGCCAGGCTGTAGATCAGGCTGTCTGCTGCGTCGTCGGTGCCGCTGGCGTCGAGTGTCAGCATGCTGCCTTCGTTGACCAGCAGGTTGCCGATGGCGGCCAGTGTCGGAAGGGCATTGACGCCAAAGTCGGCGTCGGCCTGCAGGCCGCTGGTCATGGGGAAGTCGACCACGGCAGCGGTGGTGCGCGTCCAGCCGTCCTGGCCGATCAGGCTGACGTGGTAGCTGCCGGGGCCGATGCCGTTGAAGCGGTAGCTGCCATCGGCCAGGGTCAAGGTGCCGTGTTCGCCGGTGTCGCGCTGGCCGTTGGCATTGCCATCGAGGAACACGGTCCAGCCGCCGAGGCCTGCATCCGCGCCGTCCTGGGAGGCATTCGCATTGCGGTCGTCGAAGACCGTGCCGCTGATGCTGCCCAGCAGGAAGTTGCCGAAGTCGGTGCCGGTGTGCTGTTCGCCGGCGGCCAGGCTGAACTGGTGCACGCCCGGCGCGGCCAGCGGCTGGGTTGCGCCACCGGTCGAGGTGTCGCCGCCGTCGCTGTTGTCGCCCGAGCCATCCGGCGTGATGGCCAGGATGCCCTCGGCCAGCGCCAGCAGGTCGATCCGGGCGAAGTCCAGACCGGTGTTCTCGACGTTGTCATGCTCGTCGTCGCCATCCTGGACCATCGCGCTGGTGCTGGCCAGCAGGCTGCTGAACTCGGCCATGCTGAGCTTGCGGCCCAGGTGGTCGAGCGCGAGGTCCTGGGCCAGCGTGGCGATGCCCGCCATGTAGGCGCTGGCCTGGCTGGTGCCGAACATGGTGCGGATGCCGCCGTTGTAGTTGGCGCCGACCATGCGGGTGCCGGGCGCCAGGATGTCGAGCAACAGGTCGTCGCGCTGTCCGAACGCGGCCAGCCGGTCGGCGCCGGTGCTGTAGTCGGCGGCGCCGTTGGCATAATTGACCGGCCCACCGAAGCTGCCGCTCCATACCGCACCCACGGCCAGCACGGCCGGGTCGGCGGCCGGGTAGGCCACGCCGAGTTCGCCGCTGTACTGGAAGTAGTTGTTGCCGCTGGCTGCGGTGATCAGGATGTTCATGCCTGCCAGCGCGGCCAGCTCGTCGCCCAGGCCATAACGGCCGATGGCGGTGTCCCAGTTGCCGCCGTCGCCCAGCGACAGGTTGATCACACCGACATCGTACGCTGCGGCGTTGAGCACGACCCACTGCAGCGCTTTCTCCAGGTAGCTGAAGTAACCCGAGCCATCGTCACCGAACACCTTGAGGGCGATCAGGTCCGCCCCCTGGGCCACTCCGCCGTAGGTGGCGTCCTGGCCGCCGATCAGGCTGGCGATGTGCGAGCCGTGGCCATTGAGGTCACTGGCGTTGTCATCGTTGTCCGCAAAGTCGTAGCTGAAGACGATGCGGTCGGCGATGCCGTTGTTGTCCGCATCAGGACCGAACCAGCTGTGGTTGCGGTCGATGCCGGTGTCGATCACCACGGTGGTGACGCCCACACCGGTGATGCCCGCAAATCGCGGGTCGGCCCGGAAGGCGTCCAGTCCCACCAGGGTGTCGGCCAGTTCATTGGCCGATGCGGCCTGGACACTGATGTCCCCTTCGATGAGCACGTCTTCGGGCAGGCTCAGCACCACATCCATGCCGCTGAGGCTGAGCGAGACACCGGCCGTCGCGCCGCTGGGGCCCGCACCTGGCGAGGTCTGGACCCAGCCGTCCTGCATGACCTCGGCGATCACGTAGTTGCCAGGCAGCAGATTGGTGAAGGCGTAGGCGCCGTCCGAGCCCGTCACGATGAAGCGCTCGACGCCGTCGAGGCTGCCATTGGCGTTGGCGTCCAGGAAGATCGTCCAGCCGGACAGGCCGCGTTCATCGACGTCGCGCTCGCCGTTGCCATTCATGTCCTCGAACTTGGTACCGCTGATGCTGGCCGCTGCCACATTGGCGAAGTCTGCGCCGCCGATGTCGGCGCCGCTGGTGGTCAGCACCGTGTGCTTGCCACTGGCGGGCCCGGTCGGCAGCCAGCCGGCCTGCGCAACCTGCATCACGGTAAAGCTGCCAGGCCCGACACCGGTGAAGCGGTAGTAGCCGTACGCGTCGGTCGTGGTGGTGGCCTCGATGCTGCCGTTGCCGTCCTTGTCCAGCGTCAGGGTCCAGCCGGACAGGCTT
>JBIPLL010000120.1:0-7097 GCA_044368425.1 Beijerinckiaceae bacterium | reverse complement strand
GCCAAGGCCGAGTTTCTCGCAAAGATGAGCCATGAGTTGCGCACGCCGCTCAACGCCATCATCGGGTTCTCCGAGATCATGGAAAACGGCGTGTTCGGCACGCTGGGCTGCGCAAAATATGGCGAATATTGCCGCGACATCCGCAGCAGCGGCCAGTCCCTACTTGGACTGATCGACGAGGTGCTCGACATGGCCCGGATCGAGGCCGGTCGCGTCAAGCTCGAACGCCGGCCCGTCCGGATCGAGCGCGCGATTGCACAAGCCTGCGAGCGCGCGAACCGCGTCGCGGAGGACAAGGGTATCGTGCTCAAGGTCGATCACGGCGCCAACGTCGCGATCAGCGCGGACGAGCGTGCACTCCAGCAGGTCCTTGGCCACCTGCTCAATAACGCCATCAAATTCACCGACGAAGGCGGGCATGTGACGATCCGGACGCGCCAGGTCGGCGATGCGGTGAACATCTATTTCGAGGATGACGGAATCGGCATTCCGCCCGCCCACCTGGCGCGGCTGGGGCGCCCCTTCGAGCAGGTGGAGAACGAACTGGCGCGCCGCTACAAGGGAACCGGTCTCGGGCTCGCCATTGCCCGGTCGCTGACGGAGATGCATGGCGGATCGCTGCGCATTCGCAGCCAGGTCGGCACCGGGACCGTGGTCATGGTCCATCTCCCGGTTGACGGGGGCGTGGGCGCCCTCAACCAGCGCGTGGCGACGATCGCCGCAGAATAAGCACGCACGACCCGAAGTGCTCCGCTCAGGCGAGATGCTTGCGGGTGATCACGCGCACGCGCACGCGCATCTCGTCCAGATGGGCCTTCAGCACCTTGATATCGGGAAGCCCCAGAGCCGTTGCGACCCGGCGGGTGACGGCGGGCGCGAGCTTCGAGGGCTCGAAACGCTCCGAAACGAGGAGGCGCTGCCATTGCAGCACGTCTCCGAAAAGCCGTCTCGCCTCCGACAGCGTGCGGGCCTCTTCCGCCGGCAGAAGTCCTGCCTCCCCCGCTGCCTCAATCGTGCGGGCCGGATCGTTTGCGACGATGGCAGGCCAGACCGCACCCTTTGTCATGACGAGCGATGCAGCCAGGAAATCGATGTCGGTGAGGGCGCCCGCAGCGAGCTTCATGTCCCAGGGATCGGCGTCGCCCTTCTCCTGTGCAATCAGGGCACGCATTTCGCGCACGTCCTTGCGGATCGCCGCTGCATCGGCCGGCCGCGTGACGATGGCGGCGACGGCACGGGCAATCTCGTCGGCAAGAGCTGGCTCACCCGCGATCGGGCGTCCCTTGATCAGGGCCATGCGCTCCCAGGTTTCGGCCTCCGTGGCGAAGTAATCGCGGAACGAGGTGAGATGGGATGCCAGCGGCCCCTTCCGTCCAGACGGCCGCAGCCGCATGTCGACCTCGTAGAGAACGCCACGGCGTGTGGGGGCCGTGATGGCGCTGATCAGCCTCTGGGTCAGGCGCGTGTAATAGGTCGACGGATCGAGCGGGCGGCGCCCTTCGCTCGGAGCGGCGTCGGGAGGGGTGTCATAGACGACGACGAGGTCGAGGTCGGAACCCGCCGTCATCTCGCCCGCGCCCAGCCGGCCCATGGCCAGCACGCAGGCGCGCCCACCGCGAACCTTGCCGTGCTCGGTGGCGAAATCCGTGCAGACGCGTTCGAAGCAGAGCCGGACGGCAGCCTCGGCAACCGCAGACCAGCCACGCCCGGCCTGCCGGGGGTCATAGACGCCTGAGAGAAGACGCGCGCCCGCCAGAAAGGTCTCGTGGCGTGTTGCATCACGAATGCGGTCGAGGAAGATTTCCGTCTCGTCAGGCGTGCCCGTCGCGTCGCGCAGGCGTGCATCGACGATGTCCTGCGTCACGGCGGCATCGCCGAAGGCCGGATCGATGACGGCATCGAGCACGTGCGGCCGCTGCGCGACGAGTTCCGCCAACCTTGGCGCCGTGCCCAGAATCTCGGCGAACAGGTCGCGGAGGTGGTCGTGCGATATGAGCAGCGACAGAAGTTCGGTCGCGGCCTTCATGTGGACGAAGGCACGATCGAGGGCCGCAAGCGCGGCATCGGGATCGGATGTTCGCCCCAGCGAGACGAGAAGCGCGGGGGTCAGTTCCGTGAGAGCCTCACGGGCGCGGGCGCTGGTCACGGCGGGGCGACGGCCGAAATGCCAGCCGCGCACGGTTTCGGTCGTCGTCTCCGGCGCGCGGAATCCCAGCCGTCTGATGGTCGCCAGCGTCTCGGGATCGTCGTCGGTGCCGGTGAATACGAGGCTGCCAATGTCATTGGCGAGCGAGGGCCCCTCCTCGAACAGCAGCGCGTAATGCCGCTCGACGCGGCGTGCCTGCCGGTCAAGCGCCTTGCCGAAGGCGGGCGTTCCGGAATAGCCGCAGAAACGCGCGAGCCGCTGCAGGGCATCGCCATCGACGGGCAGGCGCTGCGTCTGCTCGTCATGCTGCATCTGCAGCCGGTGCTCGACGCTGCGCAGGAAGCGGTAGGCTTCGGACAGCTCATCGCGCGCCTGGGGTGCGATCCAGTTCTCCCGCGTCAGTTCCCCGAGCATGTCGAGGGTCCGAGCGCCCTGCAGGCCGGGCCTGCGCCCGCCAAAGACGAGTTGCTGGGTCTGGACGAAAAACTCGATTTCCCGAATGCCACCGCGACCGAGCTTGATGTCGTGCCCGGCAAGCGCGACCGTCTCATGCCCGCGCACGGCATGGATCTGGCGCTTCATCGCGTGAATGTCGGCAATCGCGGCGAAGTCGAAATATTTGCGCCAGATGAAAGGGGAGAGATCGTTCAGGAAGCGCTTGCCAAGCGCGAGATCGCCTGCGACCGGGCGCGCCTTGATATAGGCGGCTCTTTCCCAGTTCTGGCCCACCGTCTCGTAATAGGCATAGGCTGCGGGAAGCGACACGGCCGCCTGGGTGGAGCCGGGGTCCGGGCGCAGCCGCAGGTCGACGCGGAAGGCATAGCCGTCGCCGGTCCGCTCCTGCAGGAGCTTCACAAGCCCCTGCGCCATGCGCACGAAGATGCGAGCCGGCTCGGCCCCGCCAGCAACCGGCGCATCGGGATCGAAGAAGACGACGAGGTCGATATCGCTGGAATAGTTGAGCTCGCCCGCCCCGTGCTTGCCGAGCGCCAGCACGACCAGTCCAGAGCCCGGCCCCGGCTCGTCGACCGAGAGTCCTGCCAGCTTGCCGGCGTCGAGCTGCGTGCGCAGCATGAAGTCGACCGCCTGACGCACCGCGGCATCGGCAATATCGGCCAGCGCTTGGGTCGAGCGCTCGACCGGCCAGACACCGCCGCATTCGCACAGGGCGACGAGAAGCGCGGCCTCGCTGCGGAACCGCCGGAAAAGGCGCATCGCGGCCGGCTCGTCGCCTGCCGCCCGGACATCCGTCGCAAGCGCGGTGCGAAGCGCGTCGAGACGCGCCTCCGGCGCCGTCGTCAGAGCGGCATGAAGCCATGCCGGATGACGGCGGATGATCTGAGACAGGAAGGGGGAATAGGTTGCGATACCGGCAACAAGCCGGGCCGCCTCAGGGGAAGCGTCGAGCAGCGTGCGTGTTTCGGCGATGTCGGGAGCATCTCCCGCGAGCAGGTCACCGATGCGATTCATCGGCACAGCACGACCGGCAAGATAGGGTGACGCGGTGATGCGCGCCATCAGCGGCTCTTGCGTCGCCGCTTCCTCATGCAGTCCCCTCACCCGGACATCCCCCCACAGGCAGCGAGATCGCGACCTTCAACCCTGGCTTGTTGTCGGAGAGTCGCACGGTGCCACCATGCAGCCGGGCCACGGCGGCGACAAGGCTCAAGCCGAGGCCGAAGCCGGGCCGCGTCCGCGCACCTTCGAGCCGGGCAAACCGTTCGAGCACCCGCTCGCGCTGGTCCTCGGGGATACCGGGGCCGTGATCTGCGACCGAAAGCTCGACACTGCTCCCGGCCGGCCAGACGGCGATCCGCAGGGCGAGTGGGCCATCTTCCGAGGTGCGGCCATATTTCAGGGCATTGTCGAGGAGGTTGGAGAGCGCCTGACCGATCAACTCGCGATTGCCGGTGGTGCATTGGCGCGGCGCGAGATCCAGTTCCAGACGCCCGCCCTCCTCCTCCACCAGCGGCTCGTAAAGCTCGGCGACTTCGCGCGCGACCTCCCCGAGATCGACGGGCGCGAGGGGCTGCGTGCTCTGGCCCGCCTCGAGGCGGGCGATCATCAGGAGGGCATTGAAGACACGGATGAGGTTGTCGGCCTCGTCGATCGTGCCCTCGAGGGCCGCGCGGTTGCGGGCGGGATCATTGTCGCGCAGGGCCTCCTCCGCCTTGTTGCGAAGGCGGGTCAGCGGCGTCTTGAGATCGTGCGCGATATTGTCGGACACCTCGCGCAGGCCATTCATCAACTCGCCGATTCGATCCAGCATGGCATTCAGGCTTGAGGCCAGGCGATCGAATTCGTCGCCTGCGGAGCCGACGGGCAGGCGCTCCTTCAGGTCCCCCGCCATGATCCGGCTCGTGGTTGCGCTCATCGCCTCGACGCGTGCGAGAACGCGGCGAGCGATAAACACGCCCCCCAGCAATCCGAGCACGACAACAAGGCCGAAGGACCAGAGCACTGCACGCCGGATGACCGCACGCAGGCGGTCGCGCTCCTCGACATCGCGTCCGACCAGCACCCGGAACCCTCCGGGCAGGACGTCCACCCGGACGAGTGCGCGGTGGATATGCGGGCTTCCTTCCTCACCACGATTGTACTGGATCTCGCGGTCGCCCGAACGCCCGAGGAATTCCGGGGGGATCGACGTGACATTGCCGGCGAGACGCTCGCCCTGTGGCGTCGTCAGGAGATAAAGGAACGCGCCGGGCTCGCGCGACCGGCGCTCGATGACGAAGACGAGGCGACGGATATTGCCTGCGCGGTACTGCTCGGCCAGGCCATTGACCTCCGCCGCGACCGTGCTGCGGATCTGATCGTCCAGAAGCTGCCGGGCGTTCCAGGCAACATAGACAAGTGTCACGGCCGCGAAGGCGAGGAAGGTAATGAGATAAGCCATCGACAGCCGGAAGGCTGTCGTCTTCATCAGCCGCCTGAGGGCTCCGAGCTTCATGCGCGAACCGTGTAGCCGGCACCGCGCACGGTGTGGATGAGCGGCGTCTCGAAGCCCTTGTCGATCTTGCCGCGCAACCGCGAGACATGGACATCGATCACGTTGGTCTGGGGATCGAAGTGATAATCCCAGACGTTCTCGAGCAACATAGTGCGTGTCACGACCTGACCGGCATGGCGCATCAGATATTCGAGCAGGCGAAACTCGCGCGGCTGCAGCACGATCTCGCGTCCCGCGCGTGTCACACGATGGGCGAGCCGGTCCAGCTCGAGATCCGCGATCCGATAGGCCGTGGCTTCGCCGGAGGGCTGGGCGCGACGGCGCGACAGCACCTCGATCCGGGCGAGCAGCTCGGAAAACGCATAGGGCTTCGGGAGATAATCATCGCCGCCCGCACGCAGGCCCTTGACCCGGTCATCCACCTGCCCGAGCGCCGAGAGGATCAGGACCGGTGTCGTGATGTCCTGCTCGCGCAGCGACCGGATCAGAGACAGACCGTCAAGCTTGGGCAGCATGCGGTCTACAATGAGCACGTCATGGCCACCCTCGCAGGCCAGCGCATAGCCATCGAGGCCGTTTGCGGCGTGGTCGGCCACGTGGCCGGCCTCCTTCAAGGCCTTGACGAGATAGGCTGCCGCTTCGGCATCGTCCTCGATCACCAGGATCCGCATGAGACCTGTTGCCCTGCTCGCTGAGGCGTGCCGCAGCCGAAACCGCGACACGCCTGTTGGTTGCTCCACGCCATATCAGGCTGCCGTCTGGCGCGCCACGGTGAGGCTGACAGCCCGCTCCTCCTTGCCACGACGCAGGATGAGCTCGACCTTCTGGCCAGGCACGACGGATGCGATGCGGCGCGTCAGATCGCGCGGATCGCGGATGCGCTTGCCATTGACCGACACGATGACATCGCCGGCCCGCAATCTCGCCTGTGCCGCCGGCCCGTCGCGAACGACGTCGGCTACCAGGGCGCCTTGGGCCTCCTTGAGGCCCAGGGCTTCGGCAATATCGGGGCTCACCGGCTGGATCTGCACGCCGATGAAGCCGCGCTGCACCGAACCCTTCTCCTTGAGGTCGGCAACCACCCGGGCGGCCACCTCGGCCGGCACGGCGAAGGCGATGCCGACATTCCCACCCGACGGCGATGCGATGGCGGTATTCACGCCGACAACCTCGCCTGCCAGATTGAAGCTCGGACCGCCCGAGTTGCCGCTGTTCACCGCGGCGTCGATCTGGAGGAAGTCGTCATAGGGGCCGGCGCCGATGTCGCGGCCGCGGGCCGAGACGATGCCGGCCGTGACGGTGCCGCCCAGGCCGAACGGATTGCCGACCGCGACCACCCAGTCGCCGACACGCGGCGCGCCAGCCGCGAAGCGAACGTAGGAGAGGTCGGAGACGTCATCGACCTTGAGGACCGCCAGGTCCGTCTTGGGGTCGGCGCCGATCAGGCGGGCCGGCAGGGTGCGGCCATCGTCCATCACGACCTCGAAGGCGACGCCCTTGTCGATGACATGGTTGTTGGTGACGAGATAGCCATCCGCCGAGACGAAGAAGCCCGACCCCTGCGAGCGGACGACCGGACCGCGCCCTTCGGCGTGCGGGCCCTGACGGTCCTCGAACTGTCGGAAGAAGCGCTCCAGCGGATGTCCAGGCTCGATGCCGCGATCGCTGGCGGAGGTGTTGCGGACAGCCGCCTTCACGCGGACGGAGACGACAGCGGGCTTGGCACGCTCGACCACATCGGCAAATGACGGGAAAGCGGCCTGAATCGCGACGCCATTCCCGGACGCGGCAGGAGCCGCGACAGGCGCCAGAGCAGCCACGGCCATCACGATGGCCAGGCCCGATGCGCCCAGCCAAAGGGTGGCGCGGCGACGTGCGATGCCGAGCGTAGAGGTCTGAATTCCAAGAGCGGGGGTATCTGTCATCTTGTTCTCCATGATGGTCCGCACGGGACCCTTCATGAGGCGTTGATGACAGAGGCCAGCTTACGCGTTTTTC
>JBIPLL010000119.1:0-7112 GCA_044368425.1 Beijerinckiaceae bacterium | reverse complement strand
GTCTCAAGTTCCAACAAATATACCACAAAAGTTATCGAGATTCTTGAAGGAACTACCAGACGTGGATGTTTTAGTATTCATACGATACATTATTTCATCCTATCTTAGAAGTCGTTTGTACATTGGAAACCTAGAAGACGATCAGCGCCGGTAAAGGCAGCCTGTCGTGGAACAGTTCAATTTTTAATTCAGATTGCAACCCCAGCGTGTGCTCATGTTGTGTGCACTCGCTCACCTTTGGCAGCGGTTCGTTCGCGATCCGCGGGGCTCGACGGTCGCCCTGTTCGCGGTTGCCCTGCCGCTGCTCCTGACCGCGGGAGCGGCTGCCTTCGAGTATGGCCACATTTCCATGCGCCGCACCCAGATGCAGAAAGCAGCGGACGCGGCTGCCATCATGGCCGCGCAGGAACTGGCCCTCGCCAACGTCACGCTGGACCGCGTCAACGCCGTCGCGCGCCAGATGGTGTCGGCCAATGTCGGTGCCGATGACAACATCACGGTCGAGGTGACGGTTCCGGAAGATCGCTCGAGCGTGAGGATCTCCCTCGTCAGCGATGTCCGCTCGATGACGAGCAAGATCCTGACCTTGCCGACATCGGACATCCGGGCGGGCGCGACCGCCCGTCTGAGCGAGAAACACAAACTGTGCCTGCTCACGCTCGACCCGAATTCGCCCGGCACACTGAGCCTGAACAAGCGGGCGCAGGTCACGGCCAATGACTGCGCGATCTATTCGAACTCCGTGCATTCCAACGGCCTTGAGGGCATGATGGGCACGCAGGGACGCGCCTCGCTGATCTGCAGCGCCGGGGGCGCGCGCATCGACAATCGCACGGATTTCGTGCCCGATCCGCAGGTCGACTGCCCGGCCAATCCCGATCCGCTCACAGGCCAGGTCGCCCCGAGCATCGGCCCCTGCATCGACACGAATCGCCGGATCAAGGGCGGCACCGCGACGCTCGTTCCGGGCACCTATTGCGACGGCCTCACCATCGAGAAGGGCGCGGTCGTCACGCTCAATCCCGGCATCTATGTCATCAAGAACGGCCCGCTTGTCGTCACCGACGACAGCACGCTGAACGGGCAGAATGTCGGCTTCTTCTTCACCGGCGACAAGGCCGCCATGCTTCTGGATGCTGACACGACGATCAGCCTGACCGCACCCAAGAGCGGCATCATGGCCGGCCTCCTGATGTTCGAGGACCGCAATCTCGGCATCCCGGACACGCCGCCGAAGTCGCAGAAGAAGGCCGACCCGCCCGCCGACCGCTCGAACGGCCGCAGCCGCGCCTACCGCATCGTCTCCAACAATGCGCGCATGCTGCTGGGCACGATCTATCTGCCGCGCGGCCGTCTCATCGTCGATGCCGACCAGCCGGTGGGCGACATGTCCGCCTATACGGTCATCGTGGCCCACCGCCTCGAATTGTTCGAGGGTCCGCATCTGGTCCTCAATTCGAATTATGACGCCACCGACATCCCGCTTCCGCGCGGCGTCGGCCCGCGTCGCAGTCCCAGCCTGCAAAACTAGAGGTTTAACGAGGTCGTTAGATTCACGCGTTAGTTTGTGACCTAACGACATGAAACACTCGATCCGCCGCCAACTCTCCAAGCTCGTGCTCGCATCCGTGGGCGCGGCTTTCTGCGTGATCACCTTGGCGAGCCTCGTCCAGGTGCTTCATGCCTATGTTGGCGGCAAGCGCGACGCCCTCTACACCGCTGCCCATGTCTTTGCGACATCGAGCGCGGCTTCCGTGGCCGAGCAGGACGAGAACAGGACGCTCCAGTCGCTGAAGGCCATCGGGCGGCTGCCCGGCCTCATCCATGCCGAGGCCATCGATACCGGCGGGCGGACCATTGCCGAGATCGGCCGGGCGGTGCGGCTCGACGGCGAGATCGACATGGACGATGTCGCGGGCCTGTCGGGCCTCTTTCGCCTCCTGCAGGCGCGCTCTGTCGCGGTACAGGTGCCGATCATCCATGCCGGCCAGCCCGTCGGGCGCCTGGTCGTCATCGCGGATACGCAGGATCTCTGGAGCCGCACGCTGCCCGTGGTCCTGGCCGGCCTGATGGCGGCCGCCGTCGCGCTCATGCTGGCAATGCTGGTCGCGGACCGCCTGCAGCGCACCATTTCACGACCGCTGCGCCAGCTCACCGACACGATGCAGGCGATCGAACGCGGCCACGATTACGGGCGCACCGTGCCCGAAAGCGACCGCGACGAGATCGGCGTCCTCGGGCGCGGCTTCAACCGCATGTTATCCGAGATCCGTCACCGCGACGACCGGCTCGCGCATCATCGTGAGCGGCTGGAGCAGGACGTTGCCGAGCGCACCCACGACCTCGCGCTGGCCAAGGAAGCGGCCGAACAGGCCAACGAGGCCAAGTCCGACTTCCTGTCGACCATGAGCCACGAGATCCGCACGCCTCTCAACGGCGTGCTCGTCATGGCCGAGCTGCTGGCGGGGTCCGACCTCCCGCAGCGCCAGCGCCGCTATGCCGATGTCATCGCCCGCTCCGGCCAGAGCCTGATGGCGATCATCAACGACATCCTGGATTTTTCGAAGATCGAGGCCGGCAAGCTCGAATTCGAGAATGTCGCCATCGATCCGTGGGACATTACCGACACGGTGGTGAGCCTCTTTGCCGAGAAAGCCCGCCAGAAGGGCCTCGACGTCGCGGCCCGCGTGGGCTGCGACTTGCCCGCGCCCATCGCGGGCGACCCCGTCCGGCTGACACAGGTCATCAGCAACCTCGTGAACAATGCGGTCAAGTTCACCGAGAGAGGCCATGTCCTCGTCGAGATGACACGCCTGCCCGGCGGCAAGGCCCTGCGTGTCGACGTGCGCGACACCGGCATCGGCATCGCTCCCGAAAAGATCGGCTCGCTCTTCAGTGCGTTCATGCAGGCGGACCAGTCGACGACGCGTCGCTTCGGCGGGACGGGGCTGGGGCTTGCCATCTGCAAGCGGCTCGTCGAGGGCATGGGCGGCGAGATCGGCGTCGAGAGCGTCGTCGGCCAGGGCTCGACCTTCTTCTTCACGCTGCCGCTGATGCAGGAGAGCATCGCGCCCCCGCCACGCCGGCCCGCCACGCTCCCCCCCGGCCTGCGCATCGCGCTCCAGGGCAGGGCCACGGCGCAGGTCGTCGAGCGCTGGCTTTGCGAAACGCTCGACGAGGTGGCAGCCGGCGACATGCTCGTCGTCGATGCGGCGGATCTCGTCGAAGCTCGGGCAAGGCCGGCCGCTCGGCTCATCGCGGCCATTTCGCCCATCGGCGACACGGGCGCCAGTCGGGCCGTCGCCATGGGCCATGCCGACATGGCGCTGCGCTGGCCGCTGACCCGCCCCGACCTCGTGCGCCTGCGCGAGGCGGTGCGGCTTGGCGAGGCTCCCCCCGAAGAGGAAACGCAGTCTCAGTCCGGCGCCGCATTGCCGCGCTTCACGGGCATGCGCGTGCTCGTCGTGGATGATGACGCCGTCAATCGCGAAGTGGCGACCGAGGCCCTGGCCCAGCTGGGCGTCGGTGCCGATGCTGTCGACGGCGCGGAGGGCGCCTTCGCCAAATTGGAGCGCGAGCGCTTCGACCTTGTTCTGATGGACGGCTCCATGCCGGGAATCGACGGCTTCGCCGCCACCCGGATCATCCGCACGCGCGAGGAGATGCTCGGGCTGCCGCGTCAGCGCATCGTCGCGGCCACCGCCCATGTGATCGGTGCGGCGGCGGAAGCCTGGCGCGATTCCGGGATGGACGGCGTCGTGCACAAGCCCCTCACGCTCGCAAAACTCGCCGAGACGCTCGCCGCCTGCCCGACGGCGAAGATCGTGCAGCCTGAGGAGCAGGCCGCAGCCTCGCCCGATGCGCCAGCCAATACCGTGGCCGCAGAACCCGACACCGCAGATGCGACCCTGCCGGGCGAGGGCGATCTCGTGAGCGAAAGCCACCTCGCGCAGCTGCGCCAGATGGGCGGCGCCAAGGGCGATGCATTCCTGGCGCGGATGGTGCGCCTGTTTCTCGAACGCAGCCCCGCGCCTCTTGCCGATATCGAGCAGGTGGCACAGACAGCCAACGCCCCTGCACTCGCCAGCGCTCTCCACGCGCTCAAGTCCATGAGCTGGAACATCGGCGCCGAGCGGCTCGCCCGCCGGCTCGAGGTCCTGGAGCAGCTTGCACGTTCCGGCAACCCGGCACCCGAGGGACTCGACGCGCTGCGCCCGCTCTGGGAGGCGACAATCGCCGCCCTCGCTCCGCTGGCGATAGATCCCGCAGCCGCAGCCCGCAGCAGTGCAGCCTGAATCGCAGCGACAGGATAACAGGGTAGTCCGCCACAGCAGCAGCAGATCCTAGCGTATGATCTGAAATAATAATACGTGCTAGTCCAATAAAAGATCAAACGTTAGAACGTATTCTTCTATTGGATGTTCGATTTATCGAATATTTTCCGCTTATATTCGAAAATATTATACTAGATTCGGTTTAGCGTCCCGAAGCACCGCCATTTCGGGATCGGCTCGGATGAAGATTCTTTTTGTCGGCCTTTTCATATTCTGGGCCATCGTGGCCGGCAGCATGCCGCTCATGCTGCGCAACGAGGGTGTACGCATCAGCGAGGCGCTGTCCAATGACGGCTGGAACCGCATCTGCACCTATTACACGCCGTTCCGCCTGGAGGAGATCCGCCAGCATGTGCGCCATGCCTGCTCCTGGCGGCGCGAGATGCCGAGCCGCACGAGCTGAACCGCCCTCGGCGGGGGAACAGACCTGACATTTCCCGCGTTAACGCCACATCCTCACTTGCACGGGAGCAAGCCATGTTCGGATGGGCAATCGCCTTTCTTCTTGTCGCACTGGTCGCTGCGGCCCTCGGCTTCGGCGGGGTGGCCGGTACTGCGATGTCAGCCGCCCAGGTCGTCTTCGTCGTCGCGCTGATCGCCTTCGCCATTTCGGCCGTCCTGGGGCTGATGCGCAGACGCGCCTGACGCGCCCTGACCTGAAGCGTCAAGGGAGATCGCCATGCGCTGGCTCGGACTGCTGATACTGGGCGTACCGTTGCCGTTGATCCTGCTGATGTATTTCATCGGCTGGTAAAGCCCGATGCCACTCATCGACCGACGGACCCGGCTGCTCTCGCATCCGGGTCCGTCCGTTTGCATCCGCTCAGGCGACCTTGCGGCGCGCCCGGCGATCGAAGAACAGCGCCTGGCTGATCGCGGCCTTGACGGCCTCCGGCTCGAAAGGCTTGGTGATCAGGAAGGCCGGCTCCGGCTTGTCGCCGGTCAGGAGCCGCTCCGGATAGGCCGTGATGAAGATCACGGGTACGTCGACATCGCTCAGGATCTCGTTCACCGCATCGAGGCCGGAACTGCCATCCGCGAGCTGGATGTCGGCCAGGACGAGCCCCGGCCGGCGCGCACGCACCATCTGCACCGCCTCCTTGTGGGTGCGGGCAATCCCGGTCACCTCATGCCCGAGATCCTGCACCATCGACTCGATATCGAGGGCGATGATCGGCTCGTCCTCGATGATGAGAACCGAGGTTGCGACCTGGTCCGCAATTTCGCGGCCCGCCCGGTCGATCAGCGCGGCCGCGCCCGTGGCCGTCACACCGAGAATCGCGCCGACCTCGTCGAGGCTGAAGCCTTCGACCGTGCGCAGGAGGAAGGCCTGACGCGAGACGGGCGTCAGCGTCTCCAGATGACGATCGGCTGCGCCGCGCTCTTCGGTGAGCGGATAGGGCCGCTCGCCGACCATGGTCGAGTTCCAGAGCTTCACGAAGATCCGGTAAAGCCCGATGCGTGCCGGCACGTCGCGCGGAAACGATGAGGGATCCGCGATCAGGGCCTCGAGCATTGCAACGACATGGGCATCGCCACTCGCCTGCGTACCGTTGAGAGCGCGCGCAAAGCGGCGCAGATAAGGAAGATGCGGAGAGATTTCCCGTGCAATGGACATGTTTCACCTGCGATGTAAGCGTATCCAAAGCATCCGCAACAAGGTTGTTTTGACAAGGTTTTTATTTTTCTCGCCGGGTGGAACGATTTCTTCGACCGGGCGTTTTCAGCTTGAATGCACCCTCGTTCGCGAAAACTTGATCCGAAAAGTGGGCCTGGGTGGATATCGGGCGGACAGCATCGTGAAAAAGTCCGGCCAGCCACGGAACATTTGGCCGTGCCGGGGGCTGTGTGCCTGAAGGTGGCTTCCGGTTCGTGGCCGGGCTGCCGATGTTTCGAGTATGCGGGGACTGAGCACGATGGACCAGAAGGACGGAATGGCCCCGGCACCAGGCATTGCCGGCGGGCTCCCATCGGAGCTTTCGGGCCCCGGAACGGGAGAGATCGTGCTTGATCGCCGCATTCAGGACGCGATCGGTCGTTCGTTGCGCGCCCATTACGATGACCTCATCAAGGCGCCCGTTCCGGATCGTTTCCTCGTCCTTCTGGCCGAACTCGAAGCGATGGAGCAGCAGCATGGCGGATGAAGCGGGTTCTCCCCGCAAGACCGGACCTGCTCCGTTCGCGATCGGCGACAAGCTCCCGGCCCATACCGCCACGCCGTCGCGGCGTCGCGAGCACCCGGCGCCAGCCTCCAATGCCTTTCGCGACCGGCTCGTGGCCGAGATCCCGAACCTCCGAGCCTTTGCAGCGTCGCTGTCGGGCTCGTTCCAGCAGGCCGACGATCTGGTGCAGGACACGCTCCTGAAGGCATGGGGTCACGCCGACAGCTTCATCGAGGGCACCAATCTGCGTGCCTGGCTGTTCACGATCCTGCGCAACACCTATTACTCGCTTTACCGTCGCCGGGGGCGCGAGGTTCAGGACGTGGACGGCCTCCATGCCGAGCGCATGGCGGTTGCCCCTGCACAGGACGGCGCCTTGGATCTCGCCGATTTCCGGTTGGCCCTGGCAAAGCTGCCTGAGGAGCAGCGCGAGGTGCTGATCCTCGTCGGCGCGACGGGCCTGTCCTATGAGGAGGCTGCGGAGATCTGCGGCGTTGCGGTCGGCACCGTCAAGAGCCGGCTCAATCGGGCACGTGGCCGGCTGGCAGAACTGTTGGGGATTACGGGAAGCGCCGATTTCGGGCCTGATCGCAACAGTGCTTCCGTTGTCCATCAC
>JBIPLL010000570.1:0-6200 GCA_044368425.1 Beijerinckiaceae bacterium | reverse complement strand
CTGGCCGGCGATCGGACGATCCTGCTAGACGCGATCGGGTTTGCGGCCGGCGAACTGGAAGCGGTTCGCCTGCAAATCGAAAACGATATGGACGATGCGGCGCCCGTGGCCGCGGCCCCCGGCAGCCCCGAAAAGGTTGCCGCGCTCGCGCTCCGCGTCGAGCGTTTTCAAAGTTTGTTCGTGGCGGGCGATACGGATATCGCGCCGCCGATGGATCGCCAACGGCGGCAGGGATGCTAGCCGGCGGGCGGCAACGGAATGCCGCCCGCCTAACGAAAGGATTCGGAAAATGCTTTGGCTACGGAGGAAGGCGGGCGATTGCATCGTTATCCCCGCGCTGGATATCGAAATCGTCGTTATGGATATCGATGGCGACACAGTTCGGATCGGCGTCGATGCGCCGGCAAACGTTCGCATTTATCGGCGCGAAGTCTGGCGCGCGATGCAACGCGACCAATCGGACACGGTTCTAGATGGTTCGGTTGATTCCCCAAAAGGAAAGGATTCTTGAAATGGCGCTACAGATAATCCGCGGAGTTCAAAAGGCGGCAGCCCGTATCGTTGCCTATGGAACGGAAGGCGTTGGGAAAACAACACTGGCCGCGCAGTTTCCCGGCGCTTTGATTCTCGACACTGAGGGCGGCAGTAAACGGCTAGACGTTGCCCGCATCCCCTGCCCCGATTTCATGGCGCTGGTGGCGGTGCTGAATGACCTAGTTCGCGATGCGGAGGGATTCGAAACGATCGTCATTGATTCGATCGATTGGGCAGAGCGATCGATGATCGACCGCGTTGCCGCGGATGCCGGAAAGAAATCGATTGAGGATTTCGGATTTGGCAAAGGCTATACGGCGGTCGCGGAACGAACTTCGCGTTTCCTCGCGTTGGCGGATCAGTTGATAGCCCGCGGGCTGAATGTCGTTTTCATCGCTCACGCTGCCGTAAAGCGAGTATCGCCGCCGGATCAATCAGACGGCTTTGATCGGTACGAACTGAAACTAGTTAAGCAGACGGCCCCCTTATACAAAGAGTGGGCAGACCTTTTGCTTTTCTGTACCTACAAAATGCGGCTGATTGAAGGCGGCGACGGCAAGAAAAAAGGTTTAGGTGGCCGCGAACGAATCATGTTCGCGGAACGCTCCGCGGCATTCGACGCCAAAAACAGATACGGGCTGCCGGCGGAAATGCCGATGGCGATTGAATCGCTCGCGCCCGTGTTTGAGGCTGCCGGCCAGCCGGTTGCCACGCCGTCTGATTCTCTCGCGGCAACGCTAGAGCGGATCGCAGTTGCGACCGAATCCCAGTTGGATCGGCTCGCGCCAAAGGTTGCCGGCAAGCGTGATGCCGGCGAACTGACCGCGGCGGAAGCGGTGACTATCGAGGGCGCTATCGAAAGGCGGCGAAATGAAATCGCCGGAATGGTGACGGCATGACGGCAGCATATCTAGACGGCGACCACAAAGGGCCGCGGTCGATCGGGGAACTAACCCGCATGGTTGAGGAAAACGCGATCAGCGGGCTTACCGCGCTTGGCATGGCTTACGCGCTAGGCCATGCGGCAGGGCTGGAGGAAAAAGCGGATTTGGAATCGGCGCGAGTGGTTCGCGTTGGGAACGATGGACACTCACCAGAGGTACGAACATGAATATCGATTGGGATCAGTTTCCGGCGGATCAGATGAACGAAGCCGCGGCCCCGCCATCGCGGGAGCCGCTTTCGGAAGGAATCCACAAAGGCGTGATCGATCGCGTCACCGTTGAAAACGGTTGGCGCGTGGCGCCGGATAACCCTAGCGGCGATTGTCTTTCGATCTGGTTGGACTGCGAGGAAGGCGGCGAACGTAAGCGCGTTTTCGTCACCGTCCCCTGCAATCAAATCAATCGTATCTCGGTGATTGCCCGCGCTTGCGGCGTGGCGCCGCCGGAACGCGGCCGCGCTGATTGGGACGAAACGACGTTGATCGGCCGGGAATGCTCGGTCGAAACGTCGCAATACATCGTCCAAAACGGCCCGAAGGCCGGCGAGACTCGCGCGAGCGTTCGGCGTTGGATCGTCCCCGAAGCGGCGAAGCCCGCAGCGCCAGCCCCGGCGCCGAAGCCTGCCGCGAAGATTGCCCCCATGAAAACCAACAAGGCGGCGAAGGCCGCAGGGGGCGCCGATGATATCCCCTTCTAAGCCATTGCCGCCGGCAACCTTTTGGGGCGGCCCCGCTTGCGGGGCCGCGTTCGAAGGCCACGCGATTGATAAGTTCCCGAAGCACGTTCGCGTTCCGCATCACGGGCGGCTGTATGCGTACACGTTGCACTTCAAGCGGCGGAACGGTCAGACGATTTATGCCTATCGGTTCGGTGGAGTTGTGATCGAAGTTCAACAAACGGAAAGGAATGAAATCGAATGAGTTGCAAACAGACGGTAGCCGGCAGTGCGCAAAATATGCCGGATGGATTCGTTGCTTTAACTTCGTTTATTAGTGACGATTCGCCAAACAACTGGGCTAGCGCTGAATACAACTTGATTTTGAACGCTTACCAAAACGGCAAAATCGATGCTGTGAAGGTAATGCGAACGCCACGCGATAAAGGCGGCCCGGTATTCGTCAATGCCGCGCAGGCTCATTTGCTGATTGAGGAGCGGCGGCGCTCTATCGTGTCGGAAACGCCGCAGCCCGCGCCGGATTACACGCATCCTAGGCCGCAGGCGGATGCCGAAACGGTCGCGAAGTTGCTGGAGCGTATCGCCTACGCTCTGGAGTGCATCCGCGAGGCAATGCCGCAGCGGGAATCGTCATGGAACGGTGGTTGACCGCTGCGGAGTATTGGCGCCGGCGGGAGCGTGAAGCGCTCGCCGCCCGGCGCCAATCGCAGGAAAAAAACAGCGACCCGCTAATCGAACAGGCGCTAATAGCGTGGATGGCGGCCGGGGCTACCGTGCCGTGGGAACAGTTCAAACGCGAATGGATTCGGCAACGGGGGTAATGGCATGGATGCCAGACCGCGAAACGACGATAAGGCCGCGTGGTGCAAACTCGGGGAGCGCGCGGAGGTTGCGTTCCTAGGCCCGGTGTTTGCTTCCGGATGCTCTGTCTTTTCGAACCCTGCGAAAGCGGAGTTGCGGTATCTATTCGACGCATACTTCGTATCCCCGTGCGATCTGAAAACACGGCGCACGCGGTTCCACGCTTCGGATGCGCTCTACGGCATCCCCTCGCGAACCGCGTTCACGATCAACGCGAAAGACGTTGACCGCTACGCGGAGCGCTGGCCGCTCATCGTGTTGGTTATCGATATCGATTACGGCGACTACCAGACGATCCGCGTAGCGCCGCTGGCAGATATCCAACGCGCGATACGCCACGGGCTTGCCAAGCGGCATACCTACGAACAGCGATCGAACGACGGCAGCGGTAACGCGGTTGATTCTTGGGTTTTGGATGCGGAATGGTTTTTTGAACTGAAACGATAGGAGGTAGGAAGCATGGCCGGCGAATGGGTGGCGATCGATCTTGCGATCGAAAGTAAACCGGAAGTGTTGCGGCTCGTTACGCGAACCGGCGTATCAGTCGAAACGGCGGTCTACCGGCTGTTTAAGTTGTGGGGTTGGTTCTCGCTGAATAGCGAGGATGGAACCGCGTCGATTACCCCCGAACTTCTATCGATGGTCTGCGGTGGCGATGCCGCATGGTGGCGCGCCGTAGAGGCCGTGGGCTGGATTACGTTCGAAGATGAAACCGAACAGGCTAGGCTACCGGGGTGGGATGAGCGGTTTAGTAAAGCAGCGAAGGCTAGGCTGTTAAATGCCCGCCGGCAGGCTGCCTACCGGGCAAAAGGCGACGAAATCCCCGAAGAAACCCATAGTAACGCTACCGTAACGCATGACCGTTACGCGACCGTTACGCACCGTAACGGCCCTGCGACACCAAATAGAGGAGATAGAGGAGACGAGACGAGTGGTTCCACCACCACCGCGCGTGAGGCTTCGCAACCGGAGCCAGAGCCAGAGCCGCCCGCGGCAGCCGATGCCCGCTGGACGGCCTTGCGTGAGGCGTGGCGGGCTGGCGCCGGGGAACCGTGGCGAAGCAACCGGGCGCCGAAACAAGCCGCTAGGCGGCTTGTGGGGGCCGCTGGCGAGGAATGGCTACGGACGGCGCTAGAGGCAATCCCGCGGCTGGCCGGCTGCCGGTATTTCAAAACCCCCGTAGGGCTTCCGCAGTTCTGCGCCGATGGCTTCGCGGATTCTGTGCTGGCGGGCGCGTATGATCGCGTTCCGCCGAAGCCGCAGCGCGGCGCCGCCATAGGGCGGCCGGATGACAAGCCGCCGCCGCGAGAATGGGAAGGCGCAGACCGCGCGGCGTTTGAACTGACGAAAAGGAAACTCGCGGAGCAAATCCGAAGCGCATGACGCTACCAGAGGAACGAACCCGCGCGGTGATTCGCGCCCGGCGCTTGCTCTGCCGGCTCGTAGCGCCGCAAGTGCTGACGGGCGCAATGCGCGAGGAAGCCCGCGCAATCCTTCGGCACTACCCCGGCGTGGTTGAGGTCAGCGCGGCCGGCGATGCCGCGCCGGATTTGTTCGATTCGAAAGAAGCGTGGAGGGCCGCAGCCGATGAGCGATGAAACGAAGCCCGGCGCCGATATCGTGGCCGATGCCCGCGAATGGCTGGCGCGGTATGGCGCGCGCGAAACGACGCATAGCGATGGTTGCCACCGTCGCCATATTCCTTGCTTGATCGCGCGGCTTGTCGATGAGTGCGAACGGCTACGCGAGGCTATTCGCCGCCTTGCGGATCAAGACGGCACGTTATCGGTGCAAGGCGGCAACGTTACGGTTGATATGGATGCCACGCTCACCGACGAGGAGCGGGAGGCGGTGGCGGCAGCCATCAAGTCGCTTCTTGACGATCCATACGATGGCGCACCGATTTCGCCGCACGCGGCCACCCTGCGCAACCTGCTGGAGCGGAAGAAGTGATTTTCACTGTTGCACTCTGTAGTGAAACTTATTTTATCGGTGAAAATGCAACAGAACACGCAGGATCAGGAGCATCGCATGAGTGACGAAACGACACCGCAGGACTCGGCAGCGATGTCTCCTGCATCCGCTGGTTCTCACGGGGTGTTCGGCTTAGAGGCCGCCATGCGGCGGATTGAGTCGGGCGACATTCGCGAGGCAGACGCGGTGTCGGTTGTGAAGCGGCTCCGAGAGTGCCGCAGCAAGACGGCGTTGTGGTGCGATGAGTTGGCGAAGGCGCGGCTCACCGACGAGGAGCGGGAGGCGATTGAGAGAAGCATTCGGTATTGGAGAGGAGGCTTTCGGCCCCACCCCTACGCAACGGTGCTGTCGCAGTTGTTGCGGCGTTTGCAACAACTGAAGTGAGAACTAATGGATAACTAGACCCGTGTATTTCCTATAGCGCAGCGGCTAGGGGCGCCGCCAGCGACATAAGCCGCGAACGTATCCCAAAACCGACGAAAAACGAACGTTTCCCAATATGAAAGGCCAGCCGATGGCAAATGAAACCGATATCGTTTCGCGGCTTCGCCGCTGGACGCATACCGCGCACGCGGAACCGGCATCGGATTTGATGGATGCCGCCGCGGCGGAAATCGAATCGCTGCGGTCAGTGCTGGCCGCGTCCATGCGCGAGATTACGCGCCTCACAACGCAAAACGACACGCTCCACAAAATGGCGCTAGCGCTCCGCGACGTTAACGCGAGCCTCGACGCTGCGGCCGTAGCCGCCGAAACGAAAACGGATTCCCCCGCGGGCGAGTTGCCACAACCGCCACGATTCCACGCGGAGGATGACGGGCGACTAGACGTTTCGCGCGCGGATAAAAACGCGAAGGCGGCGAGTGGGCGGGCGCCGAAATCAGCCGATCCCGTCAACCATCCGCCGCACTACGCGGCGCTGCCCGCGCGTTGCTTATGCGGCCGCGCGATTGAGGCTATCCAAGTTGTCGAATGGCTGCCGGCGAACCTCGCGAACGTGGTGAAATATTGTTGGCGGCAGGGGCATAAGGTTAGCGACGGGCAGGCCGCGCGCGATGCCGCCATCCTCGACATTCGCAAAGCCGCGTGGTACGCGGCCCGCGAGGTTACGCGGCTGGAATCGATGCGGTGAGCGATGCCGCGGCGCTGGTGATTTTCTGCGGCTTGGTTTTCCTTATTGGTGCAATCCATGCGAGGCGCAAACTTATGCG
>JBIPLL010000116.1:0-7199 GCA_044368425.1 Beijerinckiaceae bacterium | reverse complement strand
GCGCTGTCCCACGAGTTGACGTTGCCCTGCTGCGAGCCGACATGGAACGACACGCCATAGGCTTCGAGACCGAGGCCATGGGCATGCTCGAGCACGTCGGACGCCATCTCGGGCACACAGCCGAACTTGCGCGACAGCGGCCATTCGGCGCCCGCCCCATCGCACAGGATGCGGCAGAACACCTTCACGCCCTGAACGCGGGTCGCCTGCGCGGCACGGCCGATCTTCTCGACCTCCGCCTCGCAGTCCACCGCGAACAGCCGCACGCCCAAGTCCATGGCGCGCGCGATGTCGCGCTCCTTCTTGATCGTGTTGCCGAAGGAGATGCGCTCGGCTGTGGCGCCGGTGGCGAGCACGAGCTCGATCTCCTGCACCGAAGCGCAGTCGAACGACGAGCCGAGGCGCGCCAGGAGGTTCAGCACCTCCGGAGCCGGATTGGCCTTGACGGCATAGAACACGCGCGTGTCGGGCAGCGCATGGGCAAAGTTTTCATAGTTCTCGCGCACGACGTCGAGGTCGACGACGACGCACGGCCCGTCTTCGCGACGGTTGCGCAGAAACTCGCGGATGCGCTCAGTCATGGCGCCCACTCCCCAAAGTCAGATAGCCGACGGCTGAACCGTCGGGGCCAGATCTGGGCAAGCATCGCCCGACGACCGCGCTGTGGAGACGCGATGCGTCGAGGCGGGTGCTGAACCCGTCCGAGCTGCCTTGGATTGGATTGGGGAGCCCCCGCACCGCACGCCCGGCAATGAGAAACAAGCCTCTTCGGTGACCCGAGCCGATCTTTGGAGGACCGGCAGAGACAAAAAAGGCCCGCTCGTCGTTGCTTCAAGTCACGTCCCCCGTTGAGAACGGGGTGCGCCGGTTTCGCCTCCGGCTGCCAGTCAGGGGTGTCGAGGGTAGGTTCCCTCGGGCGGCTGTCCGGCCTCTTGTCCGGATGCCCACCGACTGGCACGCGACCACAGGCACGTGCGAAATTGGGCAAGGGTGTAGATAGGGTCATCGCCCCCCGATCACAAGACCTTTTTTGGGCATCGGGCCTAAAATTCAGGCGCCGGATCCTCTGCGGACACGCGGGGGGCCTGATCATGCCGCCACGCTGCCTTTTGCACCCGATGGGCGGGATTTCCGACACGATCCGAGCTGTTCCGGCGGGGATCGGTGCCGTTCCTGCACGCCTCCCCTTGCGCGCGCACGAAGGCGTTCGTAAGTGATCGACGCAGAGGCGCCGCCCGCTCCGGAGCGGCCCTGCCCGAAGGCCCGCCCGATGTTGCGTCTCACCCGCCGCCGCCTGCTCGAATCACTTCTTCTCGCCTGCGCTGCGACGCCGGCTTTGGCCCAGGCCCCCGCGCAGCCCAATGGCACGCCTGCCCCGGCCCCGGCCACGCCCCCGGTGCCGCGCTTCAGCCACGAGACCGTCCTGCGCCGGGCCCGCGACCTCGCCACCATGCCGTTCGACGGCTCGGTGACGCCGCTGCCCGATGCGCTGGCCCGGCTTGATTTCGACGCTTATCGCGATATCCGCTTCCGACCGGACCGCGCGCTTCTCGCCAGCCAGAGCAGCCTGTTCCGGATGCAGATGTTCCATCCGGGCTTTCTGTTCACGCGCACCGTGACGGTCAATGTCGTGCGCGAAGGGATCGCGACCCCGGTTCCCTATGCCGCGACCCTGTTCGACTACGGGCGCAACAAGTTCGACAAGCCGCTGCCCGTCAATCTCGGCTTTGCCGGCTTCCGGCTGCATTATCCCCTCAACGATCCCCGCGTCTTCGACGAGCTGATCTCCTTCATCGGCGCGAGCTATTTCCGTTTTCTCGGGCGCGACCAGCATTACGGATTGTCGGCGCGTGGCATCGCGATCAATGCGGGCGGCAAGGACGAGGAATTCCCCTTCTTCCGGGAATTCTGGGTCGAGCCTCCATCGCCCGGCAATGACCGCATCGTGGTCCATGCCTTGCTCGACGGCCCGTCGGTCGTCGGCGCCTACCAGTTCGTGATCTATCCTGCGCCCGAGACGGCCGTGGAAGTCTCGGCGACCCTGACCATGCGCCAGCGCGTGACGAAGCTCGGCATCGCGCCCCTGACCTCGATGTTCTTCACCGGCGAGAACGACAGGCGCTTCTTCGACGATTTCCGGCCCGAACTGCACGATTCCGATGGCCTGCTCATCCATTCGGGGACAGGCGAATGGATCTGGCGTCCGTTGCGCAATCCGAAGGAGGTAGCGGTTTCGGCATTCGTCGAGCGCAACCCGCGCGGCTTTGGCCTCATGCAGCGCGACCGCACCTTCGAGCATTATCAGGATCTCGACCTCGCCTACGAGAAGCGTCCGAGCTACTGGATCGAGCCGCGGGACGAGTGGGGCGAAGGTCATGTCGAACTGGTCGAGATCCCGACCAGCGACGAGACCAACGACAATATTGTGGCCTCATGGGTGCCGCGCCAGCCCGTCGAGGCCGGCCAGACCATCGTCCTGCGCTACCGCATGAAGGCGGTGAAGGGCGCCGACGACCTGCATCCCGGCGGCAGGGCCCAGAACACCTACCAGACGACGCCGCGTGCGCTGGGCTCCGCCGAACCGGTCGTGCCGGGCGCGCGCCGTTTCATCATCGACTTCGTCGGCGGCGACCTTTCCTATTTCCTGCGCGATCCCGATCAGGTGCAGATCGTGCCATCGGTTGGCAATGGCCGGATCCTGCGCACCTTCCTGGTTCCAAACCACAAGACAGGCGGCTTCCGGGCAGGCATCGACGTGCAGGTCGCCCCCGGCCAGTCGGCCGACCTGCGCGCCTTCCTGCGTGCGGGAACCCGCGCGCTGACGGAGACCTGGACATGTCCCTGGGTGAGCGAGTGAGGCGCAGCGCCAGCACCGCGCCACTCTGACGCGGCCGCGGCTTACAGCTCGAACCGGTCGACATCCCGCAACAGCTCGATGAAGGCGGCAGCGCCATGGGCGAGGCTTGCCTCGCCACGTGCGACATCGGCCGCTGCCGCATTGCCGATCGCGCCCGCCTCGTGAATGTCCTGCGCCATCCAGCCGAACCCGACGGGCTGGATCGCGCGCAGATGCGTGAAGTCCCGCTCCATGCTCACGGTTCGCGGCACGAAGTCGCGGGCCTCGTCCATGACGACGAGATCGGGCCGCGCGGCCAGCATCAAGGCGGTCTCGACCTCCCCGCCATGGATACCGTGCTGAAGCTCGCTCGCGGAGAACGCGCCCGGCGGGTAGCCGAGCCGATGCCAGGCGGCGCTCACCGCCACCATGCCGAGCTTCGCCCGCAATTCCCGTGCGACGATGTCGATCACCGCGACATTGCCGCCATGCGAATTGACGAAGACGAGCTTGCGGCAGCCGGCCCTGTGCACGCTCTCCCCGATCTCGAACCACGCCTGGATCAGGGTCTGGGCGGAGAAGGTCAGCGTGCCGGGAAAGGCGAGATGCTCGTTCGACTTGCCGATGCTCTGCACCGGCAGAACGAGCACGTCGAGCTCCTCCGGGACCAGCGTCATCATGCGCGCCAGATAGGCCTCGCCGATCAGCGTATCGACGCCGACGGGCAGATGCGGCCCATGCTGCTCGATCGCGGCCACCGGCAGCACCGCGATGGTGCGGGTCATGTCCCGTGCGGCAAATTCCCGCGTGGAGAGGTCCAGCCAGAAGCGCGCGCTCATGCCTGTCCTCCCGTGGCCCGGGCCGCCGTGATCTCGACCTCGATCTTGAATTCCGGCCGCGTGAAGCCCGACACCACCACGAGCGTCGAGGCGAAGCCGTCACCCGGCACATGCCGCGCCCTCACCCGTCCGTAGACCGGGAAATAGGCGCGATCGGTCACGAAGGCGTTGAAGCGCACCACATCGTGGAAATCCATCCCGGCCTGCGCGAGAATGGCCCGGATATTCGCAAAACACAGCTCCGCCTGCGCCTCGATATCCTCCGGGATCACATCATCCGGCGCGACGCCCAGCTGCCCGGAGGCGAAGAGCAGCCGCGCCCCCGGCTCGATGAGCACGGCATGGCTGTAGCTGGCAAATGGCGGCCGGATGGCGGGAGGATTGACGGGCTGGTGGGGCATTGCTGTTCCAGGAGGGGCCGGGGAGCTGGCCGGCAAGTTGCGCGAGCAGGCGCCCCCGCGCAAGCCATCGATTGCGCCCGCTCTCCGGAAAGCGCATGCGACTTGTCCATGGCGCACGCCCCGTCCGCGCACGCCCCGTCCGGCACGCGCCTTGCCAAGGCGAAGGCGGCAGCGCAAAAGAGGCCCCGTTTCACCCCCGGCCTGCCCTTATCGGAGGCACTCATGTTAAAATTGAATAAGCTGTTGGCAGCCGCCCTGGGCTGCATGGCGCTCTCGGGCGTTGCCGCTGCGCAGGACAAGGTCACGTTCGGCACCAACTGGGTCGCCCAGGCCGAACATGGCGGCTATTATCAGGCCGTCGCTGACGGCACCTATCGGCGCTTCGGCCTCGACGTGACCATCGTCCCGGGCGGACCGCAAGCCAATAACCGACTTCTCCTGCCCACCGGCCGCATCGATTTCTACATGGGCGGCAACATGCTCCAGCCGTTCTCGGCGGTCGAGCAGGGCATTCCCACCCTCGTGGTGGCCGCAATCTTCCAGAAGGAGCCGCAGGTCCTGCTCGCTCATCCGGACGTGAAGAGCTTCCTGGACCTGAAGAACCTGCCGACGCTCTTCATCTCCAAGGAAGGCCTCGCCAGCTATTTCCAGTGGATGAAGACCGAGTTCGGTTTCCGTGAGGAGCAGGTCAAGCCCTACACCTTCAACGCCGCGCCCTTCATTGCCGACAAGCGCAGCGCGATGCAGGGCTATCTCACCTCCGAGCCGCTCGCGATCGAGAAGCAGGGCGGCTTCAAGCCGAGCGTCTTCCTCCTCGCGGACCAGGGCTTCGACACCTATTCGACAACCATCGAGACGCGTCTGGAGCTGGTCGAAAAGAAGCCCGATCTCGTCCAGCGCTTCGTCGATGCCTCGATCATCGGCTGGTACAATTATCTTTACGGGGACAACAAGGCGGCCAACGCCCTGATCAAGAAAGACAACCCGGAAATGACCGACGAGCAGATCGCCTTCTCCATCGCCAAGATGAAGGAATATGGCATCGTCGATTCCGGTGAGACGCTGACCAGGGGCATCGGCGCCATGAACGACGAGCGGCAGAAGAGCTTCTTCGACAAGATGGTCAAGGCCGGCGTGGTCAAGGCGAATGTCGATTATCGCAAGAGCTACACGCTGAAGTTCGTCAACAAGGGCGTCGGCCTCGATCTGCGCCCGAAGAACTGAACAGGACCAGACCGGCGGGGCAAATGCATGGCCCCGCCGCGATCCCTTCACCAGTCGCGTCCCGAACCGCCGAGCCAGCTCCGCTCATGCCAGCACCCTCCCCGCTCGTGCGCCTGTCGGGCGTGAGCAAGACCTTCTCCAACGGCATCACGGCCTTGGCGGGTCTCGACCTCGATATTCGGGCCGGAGAGTTCCTGTCGCTGCTTGGCCCGTCCGGCTGCGGCAAATCGACCGCACTTCGCCTTGTGGCGGGGCTGGGCGAGGCAAGCGCGGGCACGATCAGCTGGCCCGGCCAGGAGAGCGCCGATCATCGCGCCGATATCGGTTTCGTCTTCCAGGAGCCCACGCTCATGCCATGGGCGACCGTGGAGGCGAATGTCTGGCTTCCGATGCGCCTCCGCGGGGTGCAGCTCGAAGCGGCCCGCGGGCGCATCGACGATTGCCTCGCAATGGTCGGGCTTGCCGCTTTCAGGCTGGCCGTCCCGCGCGAATTGTCGGGCGGCATGAAGATGCGCGTCTCCATCGCCCGCGCACTGGCCCTGCGTCCGCGTCTGCTCCTGATGGACGAGCCCTTCGCGGCGCTCGACGAGATCACGCGCTTCCGGTTGAACGACGACCTCCAGCGCATCAAGGAGGAGACCGGCTGCACCATCGTCTTCGTGACCCACTCGGTCTATGAGAGCGTCTACCTGTCGAGCCGGATCGTCGTGATGGCAGCCCGCCCCGGACGCATCGTCAGCGAGATCACGCTCTCGGAGCCGCTGCCGCGCAGCGAGGCCTTTCGTCGCACGCCGGCTTACGTCGACGCCTGTCGCGCCGCCTCCGATGCCCTGCACGGGGCGATGGGCGCGGACGAGCATCTGTGAGGCGCACAATGAGAACGGCTCCAGGCACCGCTCCCCGCCGGCAGGCGATCGAGAATGTCATGCGCTTCGGCCTGCCGATCGCCGTCCTGCTCTCGGCTATCGGGCTGTGGGAATGGGTGGTCTGGTGGCGGCGGATCCCCCCCTATATCCTGCCGGCACCCAGCGCCATTCTGACAACCCTGATCCGCGACTGGAATGTCCTGTCGGGCTCTCTTCTCGTGACGCTGCGCATTACCTTCTCCGCCCTGCTCGCGGCGACGATCGGCGGAGTGCTGCTGGCCCTGCTCTTTGCCCAGTCGCGGTGGATCGAGCGTGCCTTCTTCCCCTTCGCCGTGATCCTGCAGGTGACACCCGTCGTCGCCATCGCGCCGCTGCTGCTGATCTATCTGGAGCCGTCGACCGCCGTTCTGGTTGTGGCCTTCATCGTCGCCTTCTTCCCGATCCTGTCGAACACGGCACTTGGCCTCGCCTCCGCCGACCACAATCTGCGCAATCTCTTCGATCTCTATGGCGCCTCACGCTGGCAGCAGCTCATCCACCTGCGCCTGCCTTCGGCCCTGCCCTATTTTCTCGGCGGCCTGCGCATCGGCGGCGGGCTTGCCCTGATCGGGGCGATCGTCGCGGAAATCGCCGCGGGCTCCGCCGGCCAGGGCTCGGGCCTCGCCTTCCGGATTGTCGAATCCGGCTATCGGCTCAATATTCCGAGGATGTTTGCGGCACTCCTGCTGATTTCCTTTGCCGGCGTGCTGATCTTCGTGACGCTCAACGCCATCAGCCATTTCGCCCTGCGCCGCTGGCACGAAAGCGTCATCGCGCGCGAGAACTGACGGACAATCCATGGCTTTCGGCTTCGCCAATATCCCTGCGGCCACTGCTTACCGGATCACCGGGCTGCGTGTGCCGGGCGCTATGCTGGGGGCGGGCACCTTCGCGCTGGATCGAGAAGGTCTGGCCCTTGTCGATCTCGTGATCGAGGGCGGGCGCATCGCGTCGCTGCTGCCGGCCGGCACGGATGGCCTGTCCGGCGATCTCC
>JBIPLL010000115.1:0-7245 GCA_044368425.1 Beijerinckiaceae bacterium | reverse complement strand
CCGGACGGGGTCGGGCGAGCGAAAAAGCATCGAAATTCCCTGTAGATTCCCTGTTCCCGGGTTTTAAACACCGAAACCGACCGTCCTCCCCGACAGCCCGAGACCGGCCAACCGCGCGGCGGGAACCGCCCCCGATCAGGCGCGCGCATTCCCGCCGCCCAAACGCAAGCCGCGCCAAAAGCCGCGTCATGCCCGCAGCTTGCACCTGGGTCAGTCAAACACAGACATATCGAGGGGGTGGCTGGCGGAGACGGAGGGATTCGAACCCTCGATACCCTTGTGGGGTATGCTCATTTAGCAAACGAGTGCCTTCAGCCTCTCGGCCACGTCTCCGGGCAGGCTTGCGCCTGATCCGCGCGCTGTATGCCAGTCACGGGCTGCGTTGACAAGGTGCCGGCGCAGTCATCGACAACGGAGGCGGATCGTCAGATGGCCCGCTCGGTCCAGAAGCAGCGTCCCACGATATCGAGCGAGCGGGCAGCCTCCCGGGTGAGGCGCTCCACTTCGTAGATGTCGCGGTTGTCAGCGATCAGGGCGAGCCCGCCGTCGGTCAGAAGCTGGAACCGGCTGACATGCAAACCACGCTCGCCCCTGACGGCAAAGATACCGCCATCGACCGGCTCTCGTGCCGACATATCGATCAGAACGAGACTGCCCTCCCCGATCGTCGGGGCCATCCGGTCTCCCCTCGCCAGCCAGGCACAGGTCTGGGCCGCACGCAGACCCCGCCGCTGCAGCGCCATGGCCGGAACGACGACATGTCCGGCAGTCGACTCCGAATCGGCCATCTCGGAAACGATCCGGACGCGTGCCAGATCAGAAATGGAGTGAGGCAACCCCGTCTCATTTTCGAGCGGGTCGAGCCCCGTCGCCAGCCAGTCAAGGGAAACCTCGCAGGCGGCCGCAACGTCGGCAATATCGCCAAATGATGGATCCGCCTGCGCATTCATCCACCGATCGAGCGTTGGACGTGCCTTTCCGGTTCTTTGTATGACAATATTCAATCCACCAGCCGCCTTGACTGCAAAAGTCAGGCGCTCCGCGAAAGCGACCAGCTCGGGGCGAACATTTTGTCTCAACGTGACGTTATTGCCTGAATATGAGTTGACACGAATCTCATATGTGAGCTAGTGTCATCCCGCTTGCGAGAGCGAATGGTTAGCATGCAAGAAGCTCACTGACGAGTCGGGGGACACGTCTTGGGCTGAAGTTTGTCGCCAGCAATGAAGCGGCGCCGTCAACGAGGACGGTTATGTTGAATTGATTTGAATGAAGGAGTTTTTGCGCAGCCGATATCACCTGGCGAACTCACCGATGAAGGCGCTGCTGCGAGCCAACTCACTCGCGGGCGGGGCCTTCGGGCCAGCACGGCAATTTGCTGGGCTGGCTGGGTGGCTCGTGATGCCAAGATCATGTGCCGCCTGGCGCAATCATCGACGATCAGGCGCAGATTCTGTTTCCTGGCCGTCGACCGATCGCGCCTCATGAACCTTGTTCGTGGACTGAACTGGCTCGGCTGTCGATCCGGTTCGTTCCATTGCCCGGCTGTCTGCAGGCAGGACCACGGACAAGCGCACACACCTGCCCTTGAATGCCGCAACACGACAAGCCGACCGGGCCCTGCGCCCGGTCGGCTTTCCGCGACGACGGGCGCGGTAGGGAACGTGGCGCACCCCGGATCCTGTGTGCCAAGCCATCCTGTCTGCCAGGCCGTCGAAGTGAGTTCTCCATTCGTCGCGGCCCTTGCCAGACATTGGCGATGCTCGCCGGCATTGCCGGGATCCTGCTGAACGATCAGCTGGCAGGATCATGGTTCGGGGTGATCATGGCTCGGCGGGGACATGGCTCGGCGGGGACATGGTGCGCCGGGACGATGAGCACGCGCCAGATCAGGCGTCAGCCGGCCGCGCGTCCAGCCTGCCCAAGGTGGCGATACCAGAGCGGCGAATGCGGCGGCGCGTGCGCTCTGTTGTTCAGGTCAGCAGTTCGGCGGCCGTGATGATTGATTTCGCCACGTCGGCGATACGCTTGTTCTCGTTCATCGCCGTCCGGCGCAGGAGAGAATAAGCTTCCTCCTCAGAGATCTTGCGAACCTCCATCAGGATGCCCTTGGCGCGATCGATGACCTTGCGCTCCGCGAGACGCTGCTGGGCCGCCTCGAGCTCGCCTCGCAGGCTCTCGATCTGCGCGAAACGCAAAGTCGCCAGTTCCGCGACCGGCTTCACCCTGGCTGGCAGCGGCTCCTCGACGATGACGGCGCCAATGTTGGCCTCGATCGCCGCCTGCAGTGTGGCGCGATCGGCCTGGTCAACCCAGACGGCAACCGGGCAGCGCAGACGCCTCGGCCAGCCCAACAGAATTTCGCGGACAGGCTCCGCAATCAGCTCGATTGCCACAAGAACCAGAGCAAACTCACCGGGGGCGAGATCGGGCGAGGCGCCCGGCACCATCGGAAACAGCGCCAGACGGCTGTAACCCGCAAGGCGCGCGCCCTCCTCCAATATGTTTGAGCGGACGCCGCCAGCGACGATCGCGATCTTGTCCGGGTTGCTCATTGCCTCACCGGCTCCCTGTGCGTTTGTTGTGTTGTTGAACAGCGGAGCGGCGGATTTCTGCCACCAGCAACAGAGAATGTCGATGGGTATCGAGAACGATTTCAGTGGATTGTGTTTACAAACCCAAGGCAACGAAACGCGAACGCTACATAACACTGTAGTTCTCGTGAACCTACAACCTCCACGCGCGCCAGAAACTCTCACGTAACGGCATTATCAAATACCCAAGCAATGTTTGCTCCGGCCCCTTGATAAGCACCTCGGCTGCCATACCGATTGCCAGTTTATTCTCTGCAAGCAGTTCGGCCTGAGCGCGATCAATCTCAACTCTAACCTTGTAATAGTTCATCCCTGTACGCTGTTCGGTCGTCACATCCGCCGACAGATGGGTCACTCTGCCCATCAGGAGCGGAACAACCTTTGCGCGAAAGGCGGAAAACCTGACTTCCGCAGCGGCACCTTCGACAACCATATCGACGTCGTTGATGTTCAGGCGTGCCTCGACAACCATGGCCTCGCCCACCGGCACGATGTCGAGGACAGCGTCACCTGGCCGCACCACGGCGCCGGGCGTGAAAACCTTCAGGTTGGCAACCTTGCCGGGCACCGGAGCCGCAATGTCGCGCCGCGCATCGACGTCGCTCGCGGAGCGCAGACGCTGCTCGGCCTCGACGATGCGCGCATAGACGTCGCGCTGCTCCGTGATCACCTCGGAGAGGAAGTTGCGGTCGATCTGCGCCATTTCGTGGCGGGTCTGGGCAATACCCTGCTGCGCGCGGGCAATCGCGGCATTCGCCTGCCCGATCTGTCCCGCTGTCTGGGCTATCTGCCGCTGGAGCGCCAGATAGCGCGGGCGCCGCTCAAGGCCCCTTGCAAGCAAGGTCTCGACGTCCTTGCGCTCCTCTTCGAGCAGGCCAAGCTGGATCTGCAGAGACTTCAGTTGCTCCTGCTGGCTGACGATTTCGGAACCGAGCTGGGCGATCCGCTCATCCTGGACCGACTTTTGTCCGGCCAGGAATTTGATGCGTGTTTCGAATATACGCTGCTGGCTCGAGACAAGTTCCACAAGTTTCGAGTCATCGATGCGCTGCGCGAGGTCGGGCGGCAGCGTGATCTTCTCGGCCTCATCCCGCTCGGCGCTGAGGCGCGCATAATGGATGCGGGCCGCATCGAACTGCGCGCGGGCGCCCTCGCTCGCGGCGCTGCTCTGCGCCTCGTCGAGTCGCATCAGGATCTGGCCGCGCTCGACGACATCGCCGTCGCGCACCTTGATCTCGCGCACGATGCCGCCCTCCAGATGCTGGATCGTGCGGCGGTTCCCCTCGGCAATCAGCTCGCCCGTCGCCACGATGCCGCTGGATAGCGGAGCCGTCGCCGACCAGATGCCCAGAAACCCGAAGAGACCGACAATGACCAGAATGCCGAGCTTGGCGGCCGGGCCGAAGCCGGGCTCGTTCACCGGAGGCGGCTGCCAGGGCTCGAAGGCCGGGGAGGCGTCGCCCCCGACCGGCGGTGCGCCGCCACCGGCCAGTCCGGGCAATGTGGCTGCTGTCTGCGCCACAGGCGGCGCTGCGCCGGCAATGGCCGGCGGCGTGCCCGCAAGCGCAGCCACGGGACCTGCCGGCAAGGGGGCCGTCTGCCGGGCAACGCGAAGGTCGGGGGCAGGCGCCGGCGGCACGGGGCCTGATTGGGACAGGGCCGAACGGGCGTGCCGGGCCATGTCGGGCTCGCCCGGTCGCGGCTGCAACGCGGGCGCCACCGGGCGCGACCCGGCGGAAGGCGCGACAGACGACGGCGCCGAAGGAGGTGCGGCAGCGGGAGCGTCGGGTTCGCGCCCCTCTCGCAGGCTCGCCAGCGCCATACGGGCCTGGGTGAGCAGCGGCAGCTCGTCCAAGGGCCGGTTCATGTGACGACCTCGCGGGTCTGGCGGGCCGCGACTGCGGGTGCGCGCTCGCCTTTCGGGGCTGACGGCGCCTTGCGCCCCTGATTGTTCAGGCCGGCCAGCACCTCGTCGCGCGGGCCGAAGGATGCGACCTGCCCGTCGTTCAGGACAAGCACGGTATCGGCGGCCTTCAGCAGGTTTGGCCGGTGCGTGATGACGGCCACGGCCGTGCCGCGCGCCTTCAACTCCTCGACGAGCGAGAAGAGCGCTGCCTCGCCGTCACCGTCGAGATTTGAATTGGGCTCGTCCAGCACGAGGAAGCGCGGCCAGCCATAGACGGCGCGGGCCAGCGCCAGCCGCTGGCGCTGGCCGGCAGAGAGCATCTGGCCATGCTCGCCGATATCGGTGTCGTAGCCGCGCGGCAGGCGCAGGATGAGGTCGTGGACGCCCGCCGCCTTTGCGGCGGCGACAACCGCTTCCGGATCGCCCTGCGTCAGGCGCGCGATATTCTCGCTCACGGAGGCGCCGAACAGCCTGATATCCTGCGGGAGATAGCCCACGAATTCGCCGAACTGGTCGCGTGGCCAGAGCCAGACATCGGCATTGTCGAGGCGCACGACGCCGCGGGTCGGTTTCATGACGCCGACGAGGAGACGCGCGAGCGTGGACTTGCCGGCGCCCGAGGGTCCGACAATGGCACAGACCTGTCCCGGTGCGATGGAGAAGTTGACATCGCGCAGGATGGCCTTGTCGCGCTTGGGCGGCACATAGGTCAGGTTCTCGACATTGATCTGGCCACGCGGCGGGGGAAGCGGCATGCCGTCGAGGCGATCAAGCGGCGTTTCGAGAAAGCGCATCAGGCGCACGGCGGCGCTGCGGGCGGTGACGATCTGCTTCCATCCCGCGACGATCTGGTCGATGGGGGCAAGCGCGCGGGTCATGATGATCGAGGCCGCGATGGTCGCGCCGGGCGTCATCTGCTGCATGACGACAAGCCAGGCTCCGCCGCCCAGGGTCAGGATCTGGAGGACCAGGCGGGCGAACCGGACAACCGCGCCCATCGCCGCAGACCGGTCGGATGCGATCTCGTTGGCCTGGATGCTCAGATCGGTATGTTTCGCATAGCGCCCGACCAGACCGCGCCCAAGACCCATGCAGTCGACCACGTCGGCCGCGCGGCTTGCTACATCCAGCACGCGGGTGGCCTGCACGGCCTCGCCGGTCGCGCGGCCAATGGCGTCGCGCGTGCGCATTTCGGTGGCTATCGCAAGCAGGACCATCATGATCGCGCCGAGGACGCCCAGGACACCCATGATCGGATGCACGAGAAACAGCACGATCAGGTAGATCGGGATCCAGGGGACATCGAAGAAGCCGACCACGGCGGGCCCGGACAGGAAGCCGCGCACTTGCTGCAGGTCGCGGCCGGCCTCGGCCTGATAGGGGTCTCCCGCCAAGGCGGCCTGCATGACATGCCGGAACGTATCGGGGCCGAGCGAGCGGTCGATATAGCTCGAGATCCGGGTGAGGATCTGCTGGCGGGAAATCTCGAGCAGGCCCATGCCGGCCACGCAGACGAGCGCGATCAGCGTCAGGAATACGAGCGTCTCGCCGCTGCGGCTCGCCAGCACGCGGTCGAAGACCTGCATCATATAGATGGGTACCGTCAGCATCAGTACGTTGATGCAGGCGCTGAAAACCATCGCATAGATGAACGCACGACGACTGCGCGCCAGCGTTTCAGCGAAGGGACCCTTGAATTCGCGCAGCATCACTGGTCTGTTTGCCTCGTGCAGGATTCCGCTGCGGCAGGTCACAGCAGGACCGAAACCCCATAACCCGGCGCGGTCTTGCGTGACAATGCACCACTCGTGCCACAACCCGGACTTGCCGCCAATATTACCCAAGGGTTTATACAGGATTGGGGGCCAAATTCAGGCCGATGCGGCAAGATATGGGAGCAGCGAGGAGTCTTTTGCCCAGCGCCCCGCCAGCTGCACTCCCGGGCGGCTGACCCGGCCGCCTCCTGCCCTACCGCTTCACGACCTTTTGGGGTCCGCCACCTTCCGAGGCCATTACGCATGAGCGTCTCCGACTTCACGACCGAACCGGCAACGGATCCCTCCACGTCCCGCGTCGATATCGCCAATGGTGCGCTGCTGCTCTCGGCCTATCCGGGGCGCAACGGGGATCTCGACACGGATTTGTCGGATCTCAGGGACAAGGGCGCCGCGCGGCTCATTTCGCTCACCCCCGAGGCGGAGATGGCGGCGCTCGGGGTGCGCGACCTTCCTGCGATGGCGCGGCTGGCCGGTCTTGCCTGGCACCACGTACCCATCGCCGATTTCGGCGTGCCGGAGGGTGAGGCGCTCGTCCGCTGGCGTGACTTGTCCCCGCGCATCCATCGCGCGCTGGAGGGCCGGGAGCAGATCGCCATTCACTGCCGGGCCGGACTCGGGCGCTCCGGGACGCTGGCTGCCCTTATTCTCACCGAGCGCGGCATCGCTCCGGCCGATGCGATTGCGCGGGTCCGGGCTGCGAGGCCGGGCGCCATCGAGACGCAGGCGCAGGAGGCCTTCATCCACGCGCAGGGCGAGTATGGCGACGAGCGGGAGCGCAAGATCCATGCGAGCCTGATTGCCGGCGCGATTGGCGACAGCCTCGGCGCGGAGATCGAGTTCAAGTCGCTCGCCGCGATCCGCCGGCTGCTCCCGCTGGGCCTGACCGATCTGCCGCCCCATGCGGGCTTGCGCGGTGCGATCACCGACGACACGCAGATGACCCTCTTCACGGCGGAAGGGCTCATGG
>JBIPLL010000114.1:0-7259 GCA_044368425.1 Beijerinckiaceae bacterium | reverse complement strand
CGGACCCGTATCGTGAGCGTCGTCTTCGCCGATGGCTTCTGCCCGATCGAGGGGCTCGACGCGATCGCGGGCGAGCGCGGCGTCGGGCGGGTCACATCCTGCGCGAATGGGCGCGGCATCGCCACGCTGCGGCTCGACAAGGTGGCAGATGCCATGGCCGTCGGTGTGCCGCTGACCTGCGGCGGCATCGCCTTCACGCCGGAACTGCCGGCCTTCGCGACCTTCCCCCTCGTGCCGACCGCGAAGGCTGGCGCGTGAGCGAGCGTATCGTCGTGCCGATCCTGCATCCGGACGGGCGGGCGCGGTGCCCGTGGCCGGGCGTGGATCCGTTTTATGTCGCCTATCACGACACGGAATGGGGGGTGCCGGAAACAGGCGACCGCGCGCTTTTCGAGAAGCTGATCCTCGACGGTTTTCAGGCCGGCCTGTCCTGGATCACGATCCTGCGCAAGCGCGAGGCGTTCCGGGCCGCTTTTGCCGGTTTCGAACCCGTGCGCATCGTCGATTTCGGCCCTGGGGATGTCGAGCGGCTGATGCAGGATGCGGGCATCGTGCGCAATCGCGCCAAGATCGAGGGCACGATTGCCGGTGCTCGCGCCTGGCTGCGCATCATGGAGCGCGGGGGCGAAGGCGCCTTTGCCCGCTTTCTCTGGCAGTATGTCGATGGAGCGCCGCGTCAGAACGCGTTTGAGACGATGGCGCAGGTTCCGACCCAGACGCCGCAGTCGCAGGCCATGACGAAGGCGCTGAAGAGCGAGGGCTTCACCTTCTGCGGGCCGACCATCACCTATGCCTTCATGCAGGCGACGGGCCTCGTCAACGACCACCTGACAGGCTGCTTCCGTCAGGCCGAGTGCGCGGAACTCGGGCGCGGGTTGCGCGTCTGACGCGCCGGAAATGACCCAAATCAAGGATCTTGTCCCTCTATCGCGTCATTGACGAGCGCATGAGCGACCCGATCCTTTTCACGCTGGCGGTACTGGCCCTGCTCGCCACGCCGGGGCCAACCAACACGCTGCTCGCAGCGTCGGGCGCGAGCGCGGGCTGGCGAGCCTCGCTGCGCCTGATCCCGGCCGAGATCGCCGGTTATCTGATCGCGGTCCTGACGCTGCACGCCATGCTTGCCGAGGCGATGGACACATGGCCGAGTGCACGTCTTGCGATGCGCGCCGGCATCTGTCTTTTCCTGATCTGGACGGCGTGGCGCCTCTGGCGCAGCGGTTGCGAGGGGGTGGCGGCGCCTGTCCTTGGACCGGGGCGCATCTTCGTGACGACGCTCTTCAATCCCAAGGCTTTCGTCTTCGCCTTCGGCGTGCTGCCCCTGTCTCACCCGTCGGCGCCGGGCTACCTCGCCGGCTTCGCCGTGCTGATCACGATTGTCGCGAGTGCGTGGATCGCCTTCGGAGCGATTGTCGCGGGAGCATCGCCGCGAGTCGGGCGGCATGCCAACCGCGCTGCGGCGGTCGCGGTGGCGGGCTTTGCGGCGCTGATCGCAAGCGGCTGACGCCTGCTTGTGCGGAGCGTCGCGCTGGCCGACAAGGGGATTATTGGCGCCGATTCCCGGCCTGTGCCTTCATGCAGACGTCGAATCACGCCTTGTAACCTCTTGCGCACGAATCGTTTCATGGCCCGCCGACCAACCGCCTCCAGCCAAGCCGCCTCCACCGCGCGCAAGTCGCCACCCAACCGGGCCTGGCAGCGCATGCTCTCGGGGCGGCGGCTGGACCTGCTCGACCCCTCCCCGCTCGATGTCGAGATCGAGGACATCGCGCACGGGCTCGCGCGCGTCGCGCGCTGGAACGGCCAGACGCGGGGCGACCACATCTTCTCGGTGGCGCAGCACTCGCTGCTCGTCGAGCATCTCGCCGGCTGGATGTCGCCGGGGATGACGCCGCGCGACCGGCTCGCCGTCCTGCTGCATGACGCGCCCGAATATGTGATCGGCGACATCATCTCCCCGTTCAAGGCGGCTGTCGGAGAGGCGTATCGCAGTGTCGAGGCGCGCTTGCAGACCGCGATCCACCTGCGCTTCGGCCTGCCGGCGGAACCGCCCTCCAGCCTGCACAAGCTTGCCAAGCGCGCGGACCGGCTTGCCGCCCATCTGGAAGCGACAGCGCTCGCGGGCTTCGGCGAGGCGGAGGCGGCCACGCTGTTCGGACCGCTCGAACCACTGCCGCGCAGCGTGCCGGCCATGCTGGAGCCGATGAGTGCGGGCGCGGCGAAAGGCGCCTTTCTCGCGCGGTTCGAGGCGCTGCAGGATTAGGCTCGCGCCGGATCGAGCCCATGGACGGATTGGTCCGGCTGCGGCAGAACGAATGGACGTCTTTCGAGAGTCCCCGCCATGCCCCGCTTTCACGTCTGCCCGCTGTCGCGTCTTCCGCAGATTGTCGCTGAGACCGGCGCGCGCCATCTCGTGACGATCATCAATGCCGGGACCCCTGTCACGCGGCCCGAGATCATCACGCAAGACCGGCATCTGTTTATCGGTGTGTCCGACATCCTCGCGGCGCAGGAAGGCCATATCCTGCCGGCGGAGGCGCATGTCGGCGCGCTGCTCGATTTCGTCACGGACTGGGACAGCCGGCATGCCCGCGATGCGCCGCTTCTGATCCATTGCTGGGCCGGCGTCAGCCGCTCGACCGCCGCCGCCTTCATCGGCGCCTGCGCGCTCAATCCGCGCCGCGACGAGCACGAGATCGCTGCCGCCATCCGGCGCGATTCACCGACCGCCACGCCCAATGCACGGCTTGTCGCCGTGGCAGACGCCATGCTCGGGCGCAGCGGGCGCATGAATTCCGCCATTGCGGCCATCGGACGGGGAGCCGATTGCTTCGAGGGCGTGCCCTTTGCGCTGGCGCTGGACTGACGCCTGATGAGCACCTTGCGCGACCTCACCGCGATCGAGATCGGGCTCACCGCCGCCATCGTGGCGGTGCGCTCGGACACGCCGCAGGTGCTGGTGGCGCGAGGCGCCAACGACCCGACGCCCGGCCTGCCGTCAGGGCCGTTCGATCCGCTGCGTCACCGCACCTTCGATATCGGTCTGCGGGCCTGGGTGGAGGAGCAGACGGGCCTGACGCTTGGCTATGTCGAGCAACTCTACACGTTCGGCGACCGGGGCCGCCATGCGCGGCCGGGCGACGAGGGGCCGCACGTGGTCTCGGTCGGCTATCTCGCCTTGACCCGCATGCCGGACGAACGCCAGCTCCAGACGCGGCAGGCCGGTTTCCGGCCCTGGTACCAGTTCTTCCCGTGGGAGGACTGGCGCTCCGGGCGTCCGGCGGTCATCGACCGGGCGATCCTGCCGCTCTTGCAAGACTGGAGCTCGGATGCGGCCGGCGAGAGGGACGAGGCGCCGCGAAGGCCCCTGTCTCGCCGCGAGCGCGTCAGGCTCTGCTTCGGCACGGACGGAGCGCCGTGGGACGAGGAAAAGACGCTCGAGCGCTATGAATTGCTCTATGAGGCCGGGCTTGTGGCCGAGGCGGCGCGCGACGGGCGGCACGCCGCGCTCGCACGCAGCGCCCTGCCGGGACTGGGCGACGCCATGCGCTTCGACCATCGCCGCATGCTCGCGACCGCCATCGGGCGGCTGAGGGCCAAGCTCAAATATCGGCCCGTCATCTTCGAGCTGATGCCGGCGAGCTTCACGCTCACGACGTTGCAGGGCACCGTCGAGGCGATCTCGGGCCGGCACCTGCACAAGCAGAACTTTCGCCGCCTCGTGGAAAGCGGCGCGCTGGTGGAACCCACCGGCGAGAGCACGCGCACGGCGGGCCGGCCGGCAGCGCTGTTTCGCTTCCGGCGCGAGGTCTTGCAGGAACGGCCGGCGCCGGGACTGCGCGTCGGCGCCCGGACATAAGGTCCGGGTTGCAGGCTTCCGGCGAATGCGTATCGTGCCGGCATGAGCGAATCCTCTCCCGACATCGGCAGCCTGACCTTCGAGAAGGCGATGGCCGAACTTGAGCAGATCGTGCAACGCCTCGAAGGCGGGCGCGTCGATCTAGAAGAATCCATCGCGATCTATGAGCGCGGTGAGGCGCTGAAGGCGCGCTGCGAGGCGCTGCTGAAGCAGGCCGAGGCGCGGATCGAGAAGATCACGTTGACCGCCGACGGCAAGGTTGCGGGCAGCGAGCCGCTGGACGGCTGACCACCCCCTCACCTGTCTGATTTCCTGCCGCCCCTTCCCGCAAGGAGCAGGGGAAGAGCCGGTCTTTCAACGGGTTGGGGACAGTTCATCGCAAAGTGATTCCGGTTGCCTCGCGAGCGCGGGACGACAATCGGCGGCGATGCAGGCCACGGGAAGGCCCGACTGCCCCGCCAGGAGCACACGCCACTTGTGCCAGCGGGCGTGACGGTTCAAAAGGCGGGCGCGAACCCCCGCCTTCCGGATCGAACCATGCCCGACCTGCTTCTCGAACTGTTCAGCGAAGACATTCCCGCCCGCATGCAGCGGCGCGCGGCGGAGGATCTGCGCAAGCTCGTGACGGATGCGCTGGTCGAGCGCGGTTTCACCTATGAGGGCGCGCGCGTGCTGTTCACGCCGCGCCGGCTGACGCTGCACATTGCCGGCCTGCCTCCGAAGGGCCGCGATGTGCGCGAAGAGAAGAAGGGTCCGCGCGTCAGTGCGCCCGAGGCCGCGCGGCAGGGCTTTCTCAAGTCCATCGGCGTGCCCGCCGAGGAATGGAGCCGCTTCGACCTCTATGAAGGGCATTCCATCTCGCTGCCGCGGCTTGGCCTGAGCGTCGAGGTGCGCGGCACGGGCAAGGACGCCACCGCCTTCGCGCTGATCGAGCGTCCCGGCCGGGCGACAGTCGAGGTGCTGGGCGAGATCCTGCCCGGCATCATCCGCAGCTTTCCATGGCCCAAGAGCATGCGCTGGGGCGAAGCCTCGCGCGAGCCCGGCGCGCTGCGCTGGGTGCGTCCGCTCCTGTCCATCGCCTGCCTGTTCGGGCCCGAGACCGAGGAGCCGGAGGTCGTGCCCTTCGAGGTCGACGGGATCGTGTCGGACGATGTGACCTTTGGGCACCGATTCATGGCAGGTGCGGCGCCGATCAAGGTGCGCCGCCTCGACGATTACATCGAGAGCCTGCGCCGTGCATCCGTCGTGGCCGATGCCGATGAACGCAAGGCGGCCATTGCAGCCGATGCGCGCAATCTCTCCTTCGCGCAGGGGCTCGATGTGGTCGAGGACGAGGCGCTGCTGGAGGAAGTGGCGGGCCTCGTCGAATGGCCGGTCGTGCTGATGGGCCGCTTCGACCCCGCCTTCCTGGCGATTCCTGCCGAGGTGATCCGCGCCACGATCCGCGCCAACCAGAAGTGCTTCGTGCTGCGCGACAGCGCGACGGGCGCGCTGACCAATGCCTTCCTGCTCACGGCGAATATCGCGGCCAGCGACGGCGGCTCGGCTATCGTGGCGGGCAACGAGCGCGTGGTGCGGGCGCGGCTGTCCGATGCGCGGCATTTCTGGGAAACGGACCAGAAGCCCCTCCCCGATGCCGGCAGCGATGCCTACCGGGCGGCGGCTGCCGATCTCGGCCTCGACCTCGGCAAGCCGCTCGACCAGCGCATCGCGAAGCTCGCGGCACTCAATGTCGTGTTTCACGAGAAGCTCGGCACGCAGGGTGCGCGCGTGAAGCGGATTGCGGCGCTGGCGCAGGCGCTCAGCGTCCATGTGGGCGCCGATCCGGCGCTGGCGAGGCGCGGGGCGCTGCTTGCCAAGGCCGATCTCACGACAGAGGTCGTCGGCGAATTCCCCGAATTGCAGGGCCTGATGGGCCGGCGCTATGCCGGGCTTCAGGGCGAGGCGCAGAGCGTCTGCGCCGCCATCGAGGATCATTACCGGCCGCAGGGTCCGTCGGACCGCGTGCCGACCGATCCCGTCGCGGTCAGCGTGGCGCTGGCCGACAAGCTCGATACGCTGACCGGTTTCTGGGCCATCGACGAGAAGCCGACCGGCAGCAAGGATCCCTTCGCGCTGCGGCGCGCGGCGCTTGGCGTGATCCGGCTCCTGACGGAAAACGGGATTTCGCTGCGGCTGCTGGATGTGATCGACGGGCATGCTGCATCGCTGGGCAGCACCGCGTCCGGCTCGCTTTCGTCCGACCTGCTCGCCTTCATCCATGACCGGCTCAAGGTTCTGCTGCGCGAGCGTGGCGCGCGGCACGACCTCGTCGATGCGGTGCTGGGGGCCGGCGCGGGCGACGACATCCTCGCGGTGACGCGGCGGGTCGAGGCGCTCGGAGCGTTTCTCACCGGCGAGGACGGCGTCAATCTCGTGGCCGGCTATCGCCGCGCGGCCAATATCCTGCGCGCCGAGGAGAAAAAGGACGGCGCGGGAGCCTTCGACGGCGAGGTCGATCTCGCCCTGATCGCACAGGCGGGCGTGCTTGAGGAGAAGGCGCTGGCCGTGGCGCTCCATTCGGCGCGGGCGAGTGCTGCTGCCGCCATCGGGCGGGACGATTATGGGGCTGCGCTGGCGGCTGTTGCCGGGCTGCGGGCAGCGGTCGATGCCTTCTTCGACAAGGTCACGGTGAACGATCCGGACCCGGCGCTGCGCGCCAATCGCCTGCGACTCCTCTCGGGCCTGCGGGCGACGACACGGCTCGTGGCGGATTTCGACCGGCTGGGCGGCTAAGCGATGTTTCTAGAGAAATTTAACTGCATTTATGTATAATTTTTATGCATATAATATTCTTTCTTTTATCTTTCGACATGACAAAAATGATATTAAATTATTCAAAACGTGCTTAATGGATTGATTTCGCATCGATTCCCCTTTGGACATTATGAATTATGTTCTAACGTGTCATTGCGGTGGTTGGCTGACGAGTTGGCGTCGGCGCGGCAACTAAGGGTGACAGTCATGGCAGAGAACAAAGTTGGCGGCGCTGGACAAAAACCAGCATCAAAGCCTGAACCGAAGCAGCAGGCGGCGAACGATTTCCAGGCGACTGCAGGGAAGCCCGAGAATAAAGGCAATTCGAGTCCCGCGAACTCGAACATTAGTCAGAACGGTTCTGACCCTGTCGACGCTGGCGCCCCGGTTGAGACGAAGGTCGACAAGTCGAACGGCGGCGATCCCGGCAAGGCGTTTGACAAGGGAGCCATCAAGTATGGCGGCGGCCTTTCGCAGGAGCTCCAGTCCGGCGGCGCCCTGAACAAGGCGCTTGGTCTGGGAGACAAGGACCCGCTGACGGCCCGCAATCTCGGCCAGTCCATCCAGGACTTCGAGAAGACGGATGAAGCGAAGAAGAAGGGCT